>JBAZJT010000017.1 GCA_041651175.1 Elusimicrobiales bacterium
AGAATTCTGCGCGAAGCGGAGGAAAAAGACACGGTAAAATCAATCAAAACGGGAGGCATGGCAAAAAATATCCCGACGGAGCCACGACGAGAGATTTCAGGCTCATTATTCAATTAGAAAATGCTGCGCATCCCGGCAAGCGCCTGGAGAAGAAGCGCCGTAAACTGCCGCTCGGACTGCGGGTTCTGGGCCGTTACAAGCTCCCGGTCCCGTACTGCGTGGCTGGTCCACGGCGCGCCGGCGTCAACCAGTCCGCCGGCCCCGGCCAGCGCCTGCGCGGGATAATAGGGCACCTCCCCCTCCAACCCGCCGCCGCTTTCCGCCTGTTTCTCCTCGTCGTTGGAGAACACGGCCATCTTGTAACCGCCATAAATCCATGTCCCGCCGCCAACCGAGGAAAGCAGCGCCGCCGGCCCGTGGCAAATCAGCGCGGTCGGCTTTCCCGCTTTGTGGAAAAGCTTCAGCAGCCGCCCCATATCCTTGTCCCGCGCCAGATCTTCCATAGGCGCATGCCCGCCGGGAACGAACATGGCCTTGAATTTTTCCGCCTCCGCTTTCGTGAAAGAACCCAGCCTGCGCGGTTGTTTAAGCCCCGCGGAAGACGAGGCAAAATTTTTGGCCTGCTGATATTCCTGTTCGGAGGCGAACCATTGCGCGCTGTCGCTAGACTTGTCCATCGCGGGTTCGGCGCCTGTGGGGTTGGCGAAAACCAACTCGTAGCCTGCGGCCTCAAGCGCTTGGGCGGGTCCCGCCAGTTCCGACAAAAAATAGCCGGTTTTATGCTGCTTGCCGTCTTTGAGCGTTATATGGTCGGCCCCGGACATCACGACCAGCACTTTCCCCTTGCTGCCGTCCGCCGCCGAGGCGGCGACCGCAGCCGAACAGATAAAAACGAGCGCCGTAATTTTTTTCATACCCTCCTATTTCCCCAAATGCACGACCAGGCTCTGTGTCATGGTGAAGTCGTTGTTTTTGACGCCGGCGAAAGGCCGGTTTTCATACTCGTCCGTCAGGCTTATCCTGAACGAAAGCTTGTCCGGCCTTATGGCGAACAGGATGAACGTTTCGTTATATATCCGGTAATCCGAAAAATCGGCGGTATCGCCGAAATAGATGAAATCCCCGCCCAGTTCGGCCAGTCCGCCCAGCGGAATCCTGAAATTGATCCGCCCGTTGGCGCGCAGCATGCTCTTGTCCGAGTTGTTGTCGTAGAGCGCATATTCGTAAGCCGGGCCGAACGCCAGCAGGAACTGGCTGAAAACCGCCGGCATGAAATTATGGAAGCACACCCCCGCGCCGCCGGTGTTTCTGCGCTTGAGGTCCAGGAATTTATTCCTGCCGTAAGACGCCCAGCCGTAAATATTGAGCGACGGCTTGACGGAGTAAATATAAAGCGCGTTGGCGCGCGCTTTGTCCAGCTTGGTTTCCCTGTCGAACTCGGTATACATCGCGTCGGCGTCTATGTAGAGCGTGTTTTTCAGGTTATAGCGCAGCCCGCCGTTGACGGAATAGCTGTCCACATTGCCCCGCAGATAGCTGCTGCCCGCGATAATATCCAACGTTTGCTTTTCCGCGCTTGTCCGGTATTCGGGCGGGACTACAAGCTGGTCGTCGGCGCGCATGAACTGCGCCATGCACGGGCCCGGCAGCGCCGAAGCCAGCAATGCCGATACAAGGAACCGTCTCATTACGGATATTGTACTCGGAATAACCAACCCGCGCATGGGCCGAAAGTCCCGCTCAATAATAAATCTCTTCGTTGGAACGGGTGATGGGCGGGAAGAAATCCTCGGGCAGCATCTGGGAGAGGATTTCCAGCGCCGAAGGCGAAATCTCGGATTCCTGGCCGGCTTTTATCTGCGTCAGCCGTTTGATTTCGTCCTTGTATATTATCGCGGCTTCCTTGAAATAGCCGTACAGGTCGGCTGCTCGGTCAAAACGGCCCAGCCGCTCGCAGACTATGCCGAACATGTAATGCACCGCCGGCGCGGCGCGGATATTGAAACGCTCGTTCATCTGCTTGTACTGCTCCCAGGCGGAATCAAAATGCAGAGAGAAGGGCTCGTCGTGATGGTCCCGCATCAGGTAGAGGAACATGTAGAGGTAGTATTCCTTAAGCCATTTCTGCCGCGGCTCGTTGGTGAGGAATTCCACCACCTTCGCATGATGCCTGCCTTTTCGCACCAGCGTCTCCACCACATAAAGCCTGAACTGGGCCGGCACGGCGGAAATATCCAGCGTGTCCAGCCGGGCCGCAGCCTCCTTGGTGGCGATATAGAGGTCCCATTGCGCCTTTTCCCATTTATAAACGGGCAGATGCTCCATCACCCTTTCGGTGAAGTCATTATTATGCCTGGCGGCGTAAGCGCAGGCAAGCTTCATGTAGGCGGGAAGAGGTATATCCGGCGCCCAGACGGCGGCGCCCTTTTTGACGTCCGGGGTGAGCAGCACATTGTCTGCGGCAAGATGGGCGGCGATGAAGGCGCTGGTTTCCGCCTCGCCCCAGGAGAGGAAGGGTATCATGTTGAGTATCTGGAGGGCGTCTATGCTGGCGTCGTAGCCGCCCGCGCCGGCGAAATCCGCGGCGGCGGCGGCGAGCAGTTCGCGTTTTTTGAGATCGTCCAGCTCGCCTATGAAAGTCTTGATAAGCTCAAAGTCGCGCGAGGCGGCCACCTTGCCAAGCAGGCGCGAGGCCAGTTCGGACGCATCCTCCGGCTGGTCGGCCTTGAAGTCAAAATACGCCATCACGGCGTCGCGCGCGGGCTTGGAGGTTACCGCGCCGAAAGCGTTTTCGCGGCGCTGTTCCCTGTCGGCCACGATGCGGCGGTAGCGGCGGAACACGAAAATAATCCCCACCACCGACACCACAAGCACCATGGAAAGCACTATCATATGCGTTACGCCGGCGCGGCGGTCCTTTTCGGCTATCTGCTGCTCCAGAACCACCCGCTCCATGGCGCGACGCACATCCGGCGTGTCCAGCGATTTGCGGGCATTTTCGTATTCGGCCAGTACGGCGGGAGGCGGCGCGCCCTGAGTGGACATTTTGGACGCGCGGCCCATTGACTGCTGGTAGCTGAGTATCCTGGAAACGTAGTCTTTGGCCTCCTGCGCTATGTCGCGGCCCCGGTTTTTGGGCGGCGCCTCGGACTGCGCCAGCGTGAAAGCAGCCACGGCATCGCTTAACCGCCCGAGCTTGAGCAGGCTGAGGCCGATATAATAATTCCACCGCATTTCCTCCGACATCGCGCCGAAAGCCTTCAGCAGGTCCGCCGGCTTGCCGGCTTCGTAGTAGGCCGACGCCAGCCACTGCGAGCATTCGGCATTGCCCGGCGCCGAAGAAAGCGAAGCCGCGAAGCTGTCTATCGCGCCGGCGCCGTCACCGGCGGCCAGCAGCCTTTTGCCGTTTTCAAAGCTCTCGGCGGCCTCGCGGGCGCGCCGTTCCCGCGAGGTTACGAAATAATCCAGTTCCTGAAGATAGCGGGAATACAGTTCCGGCGCGTTTATCTTGCCGGCAGCCGCATGCGTCTGGGCGGCGGCGTTCTTGCCTATCAGGTAGTAATTGACCGCCAGGGAATAATAGGCCCAGCCGGCCTTGCGGCGGTTTTTGCTGCGCAGCACGGGAACAAGGTCCTTGACGGCGGCGGCATATTTTTCGCTGCGCATCAGAATCCAGCCGCGGCCCAGCAGCGCGTCGTCATTGCGGGGGGCGATTTCCACGGCCTTGTTGGCGTCCTCCATGGCATGGTCAAAATCCCTGGAATCGGCATACAGCGAGGCGCGCTTGGCGTAATAAGCCGACAAAGCGCCCATTCCCGCCGGCGCGCTCCAGCCGGCAATGGCGTCGGAGCAGGCCTTTATCTGCACGGCCGGCGGAGCCGGCGCAAAGCAGGGCGAATTCTGCGCCTGCGCCGCGGCGGCAAATGCCAGTATTATCCCGCAGAGTTTCATAGACTTTCAGCTTCCCGCCAGCGGCGGCAGCAGAGTGCTCTCCAGATGCTCGTAGCGGGCTATGGCCTCTCGCACGAATGCCCGCTTCTGGTTGTATGTCCCCGGGAAGAAACTGCCCTTGAAGCCGGCTATTATAAGGTTCCGCAGTTGCCGCCGGCTCAGCCTGGCAGAGGTGGCGACCAGTTCCAGCTCCTTTGAAACCGTGGTGTTGGAAACCAGCCTGTTGTCGGTGCATATGGTAACCGAGAGGCCGGTCTCTATCATCTTGTGGACGGGATGCTCCTCCACGGATTTTATGTCGGGCGTGGTCTGGAGATTGCTGGTTATGCAGGCCTCAAGTCCGATTCTCTGGTTGGCGATATAATTGACCAGATTATCCACATACCGCTGGCGGTCTTTTATGGCGGGATCCTTGATTCTGTCCGCGGCAAACAGGAAAGTGCCGTGGCCTATGCGGTTGGCATGGCATTCGGTGATGGCCTGGAAAATGGATTCGGGACCGTAAGCCTCGCCGGCATGCACCGTTTTCCGTATAAACCGCTTGTGCGCGTACTGGTACGCCTCCCAATGGTCCACCGGCGGGAAACCGGCCTCTTCCCCCGCAAGGTCAAAGCCGACCACGGGCGCGTTTTCATTCTCCACCAGCAGCGTCATCGTGCGCGCCAGTTCCAGGGAGGCGGCTGCGAAAATCTCCTTCTTGCGGGCATGCTCCAGCACGCGCAGGAAATCCGCGAAATAGGGCGACATGCCTTTTGAGAACCGCCTCATCGCGCAGGCTATGATGCCGAAATGAAAAGGCAGGTCCCCGCCGCTTTTGACCGCCTCGGAATTATTATGCGCCTTGGCGGCGGCGCCCAGGCCGCGCGCGACGGCGCGCACCGCCTCGGCGACGGGCAGTTCCATGGCGGTGTGCAGTTGCGGGGCGAAGCGGACCTCCATATAGCGCACGCCGTCGGCTATATTATCCTCCACCAGTTCGGAGGCGACGCGCTCTATGTTCTCGGCCTTCTGCATGACCGCGCAGGTGAAGGCGAAGCCTTTAAGATACTCGCCCAGGTCTTTGTAGGCCGGCTTGAACACCAGTTCCTTGAGGCCGGCCTCCTCGTACGAGGGCAGCTTCACGCCTTCGGTTTTGGCAAGCTCTATAAGCGTTGCCAGCCGCAACGAACCGTCCAGATGAAGATGCAGGTCCGTTTTCGGGATTTTTCTTACGAAATCGGCGGTGATTTTTTCGCGCACATTATCCTCCTGAAATAAACAGCCCGTGCAGCCTGCCCCACGACGCGGCAAGCGCGGCGCATACCGCGGGCGCGGCCAGCGCGCGCAGCGCCCTGTTCCAGAACGGGTAGTTTATGTCCACAACCCGCAGGAAAAAAGCGGACGCCAGTATCATCGCAAACCCCGACACCCACAGGAACGGTGGAACAAGCCTCAGCCCGTTGATACCCAGAAACACCTGGCAGCCCAGCATAAGCAGCGAAGACGCCGTAACCGCGCATGTCATAACCCCGAACGACGCCGCGCCGAATATCCGCGCCGCGCGGAAACAGCCCAAAAAAACGCAAAGCGCGCCTGCGGCCAGCAGCGAGGCCGGCAGCCCGAACACCAGCCATGTAACCGTGTCCATGTTCTCGTCCAGCTTGAACCGGGCGAGGATGACGTGCTCCTTTACCTCCTCCAGCCTGCGGCTGGCAGCGGCGACGGCGCGCTCCCGCGCGCGGACAGCCTCCCCGCGTTTTGCGGCAAGCGACTTGCCGCGCTCTTCCGACTGGATGACAAAATCCACCGCGCCGGAGGACTGGCGGTAAAACTCCTTTTCCTGCTGCGTCATGCCGGCAAAGCGGGACCGGAGCGCGGCGTCCGCCCCCCCGATTTCCGGATTCTCGTCCGCGCCGGCGGGCATATTCCGCCCGGAATAAAGCAGCAAATCCGCCGCGCCCCCCGCACCCGGCATTCTGCTGCCGGCCATGCCCGGCAGATAGGACGACAGCGCCGCCAGCGCTATCATAAGGCACATGCTGACAAAAGCTCCGCGCATATCTATGTGAGGCTCAATAACCGCCGCCGCAAACCACGCGCGACGCCGGCTGTATGAAAGCGAAAAAATGCCCCGGCTTGTCCAGCCCGGTCTTTTTTATTATCAAATCCAGCATATCGCTGGCCTTGTCCGCCGGAACAGCAAGCAGGACCACCTGCTTTTCCGCGTCTATCAGCCTGCCCAGAAAGCCGAGTTTCTGGCGCAAGCCCGTTCCTCTGGCGTAAAAATAGGTGACGCCTTCCGCGCCCAGGGCGAGGGCGGCTTCTACCACCGCAGAGCCGTGCCTGCGCTGCACCACTATGGTTATGACCGCTTTTCCATATTCGCTGGACATGGCTCGCCCTCCCTTTTGCTTGTATTTTTGTATATAAGTGGCAGCAAGGTCAATAGAGCCAGCAGCGCGGCGGCAAAGCCGTATGTCAGATACGGATTGGAATACCGTATCTCAAAGGCCGCAACACCGCGGTCCGCGCAAACCCTCGTCTGCCCCTGCGGCGCGCGGGACAGCCTTACGCCGCCGGAAGCGGAAAAATTCTCCTGAAACAGCCAGTTGGCGATATAACAGCCGCCGGAGGAATCAGCCAGCCGTGCGGATACGGCATTGCCGGAAACGCGCAATCTCCCGGCGGGGAGGCGGGTTTGCTCATTGTAAAACAGCGGCAGGGCCGAGACGTCCTCAAACACCAGCCTCTCGTCCGTGGCGGCAAACAGCTTCAGCCCGTGCCGGGCGAAAAAGCCGGCGTTTTTTGCCAGCGCGGACGGCGGCAGTATATGCCACCGCGCGCCCCACAGCCGCAGCCGGGCCAGTTTCGCCTCGTCAAGCCCGGTCTGCGTTCCGGTATAGGGCGGGTTAAACGTCTCTTCGGAATTGCGCGCCGGGACCAGCGTGTCGTAGCCGGAAAACTGGTTCAGCTCAAAAAGCTGCGCGTAATCAAACAGCAGCCCGGGAATGCCGCGCTCCGCCGCCAATGGCCAGTCCAGCGGCGCCACCCTGCCGCCGGAAAACGCGGAGGCCAGCTCCTCCCGCGCGGGAATTTCATCCGTGTGCAGCCGGAACACCGCCCTGGGGCCCCAGTGATAAAACGCCAGCATGGAAAGGGCGTGGAGCGCAGTCAATGCCCATGCCGCCGTTTTGCGCAGCCGCGCCATGGCACAGGCCGCCAGCAGGAGCAGAAAAAAATCCGCGAAAAAAAGAATTTTGAAATGCCAGCGCAGCCGGTTGAACGGCGGGACCAGAAACTCGTACCAGCCGAACCCGCCCGCCGCCCACAGCAGGCAGAAAGCCGCCATCCCCGCGAAAATCAGCGGCTTCCGGTCTTCCCTGGCGCGGCGCAGCGCGAACGGGATAAGCACAAGCGGAATATATCCCAGAAAAGACAGCTTGTCCATCGCATAACTGCCCAATCCGCCGGAAGGCTGAGGCGAGAACGGCCAAAACAGCCCCTTAAACCACTGCAAAACCCGCAGATTGAAAGTGTTGAACTCCGTAAAGCCGAGAGAATGGGCGCGCTGCGCGCTCTGGCGCATCATATCCCACTGCGGCAGGATGGCGGGCATGGCCAGCATTACTCCCGCCGCCAGCGAAGCGGCCAGCAGCGTCCAGAATTTCCAATCCTTTTTGTCCCCCGCAAAAAACGCGAATATGACCGCGACAACGCAGCCGTAAAGCGGATACTGCGGATGATTCATCAGAAACAGCGCGGCGGTTGAGACGACAATCTCAACCGCCGCCATAAAATCCCTGCGGGCGCGCAGCCGCCACACCCCATGCATCAGCCACGGAAACCAGGCCGACGCCAGCCCGACCAGCCACCACGACGCCCCTGCAAAAACAACGAACGGGCAGAAAATCCAGCTTAACGCGAAAAAAGCGGCGGGCGCGGCCCCCAGCCCCAGCGACGAGGCGAAAACAAATGCCCCCAGCCCGCCAACCAGCAGGTGAAACGCCGCCAGCACATCAATCGCCGCCCAGTAATGGCCGAAAATTTTTTCGCTCGCCCAAACGGAAGCCGCCGCCGGCGGGTACAAAATCCCGCCGCAGCCCGCCGCCGGAATGCCCAGAAACTGATGGAAATTGAACTGCGCTATTTCGCCGCGCGCCGCCGCCCGGTACGCATGAACGTGGCAGGCCAGAAACTGGTCGCGGTTATCGTCCTGAAGGAAATAATACGGCGCGCGGGTTTCCAGCGCGGCCATGAAAACGCAGACCGCAGCCAGCAGCCCCGCGGCGAACGCCGCCAGTCTGCGCGAGGCAACTTCGGCAAAAAGCATCCGCTATTCCGCCCTTAAAGCGTCAGCCGGTTTGAGGTTGGCGGCCACCCAGGCCGGATAAATGGCGAAGGCGAAAGAGGTCAGCGCCGCCGCCAGCACCGACACCAGCGGTATCCAGGGCAGCATATGCCCGTCCATTCCCATCATCGTCTTCACAGGCCCGTTCCACAGCCACCCCAGGGCGGAGCCAAGCACGCCGCCTATCAGCCCCAGCAGCATGGCCTCCACCATGAACTGAAGCATTATGTCCCGGCGGCTGGCGCCTATGGCGCGGCGTATTCCTATTTCCTTGACGCGCGCAAACACCGTCGCCAGGGTAACATTCATTATGCCTATGCCGCCGGCGATGAAAGCCAGCATCCCCAGCGATATTTTAACCAATGCGTCCTGAAAATCGGAGGCGGCGCGTTTTTTTATCTCCTCCATCTGCGGGTCTATGATGAAATAGCTTTCGTCGCCGTAGCGGATTTTAAGAAAGTTCCTCACAAGCCGCAGGGATTCGCCATAAGCCCGCTCGCCGCCGGCGTCTATGTTCAGGGTTTCCACCCTGTCTCTGATAATGCCGTAGCGGGTAAGCGTGGTTATCGGCGCCAGGACTTTGGTGTCGGATTCGCGCATGTTCAGCATCGTGTAGGGGCGCCTGGAATAGGGCAGCTCGTCCAGCACGCCTACGACGGTGAAGGTTATTGCCTCCAGCTTTACCTGCCTGCCCAGCATGTCGTTATGGGAGACAATGGTGTCAAACGCGGCGGCATAATCCCAGCGCTTCCGCGCCGCCTTGCTGGAATCGCTGGACGGCGGCTCCACCGCCTTGTTTATCAGGACGCAGACGCGCATATTGTCGTCCATGTCCCGCTGGTTGATGAAGCGGCCCCGCAGGGTGTAGATAAAATCCCGCTTTATCCAATCCGGCGTAACCCCCAGCGAGCCCACGGCCATCCGCCTGCCGCCGTATTCCAGCGCGGTGTGCCAGTCCCTGCATTCCGGCGAAATCATGTAAAAAGACGGCGCGGCGGCGCGCAGCTTCTGAACGTCCTCATAGGACATTCTGGGCGGCGGGATATATTCATCGGCGTTGGAGAAGGCGCGCGCGTTGTTTTCCGTAACCCGCATGCGCGCCAGGCCGGATATTTTCTCCTGCTGGCGCAGCCGCTCCCGCGTGTAGCAAATGGCGGAAAACGCCTCTATGAAAACCACCGCCCCCACCGCGATGGCCAGAAAGCTCAGCACCGAGCGGGTCTTGTGCAGCATTATTTCCGCCAGGCCGGTTTTCAATGCTATAACAAGCGATTTCACTGTTCCATGACTCCGTCCCTCAGTTTGATATTGCGCGCGGCCATGCCGGAGAGTTCCCTGTCATGCGTTACCATCACTATCGTTATCCCGCCCCGGTTGAGGCCTTTGAGCAGCTCCATAACCTCGCAACTGGAGCGCGAATCCAGATTTCCGGTCGGCTCGTCGGCCAGCAGCAGGCGCGGCGAATTGGCCAGGGCGCGGGCTATAGCCACGCGCTGGCGCTCCCCGCCGGAAAGCTCCAGCGGGCTCTTCCTTTCCTTGCCTTTAAGCCCCACCTCGCGCAGCAATTCGTGCGCGCGGAGCTTCATTTCCCTGCCGGGCATGCCGGCATACATCAGCGGCAGGCACACATTTTCCAGCGCGGACAGCCGGTTCAACAGATGGAAGGCCTGGAACACGAAACCGATTTTGTCGCGCCGCGCGGCGGAGCGTTCCTCGTCCGGCATTGCGGCTGCTGGCCTGCCCTCCAGCAGATATTCCCCCCCGGTAGGCTCGTCCAGCAGGCCCAGAATATTAAGCAATGTGGACTTGCCGCAGCCCGAAGGCCCGGTTACGGCGACGAATTCCCCCGCCGCGATGTCAAAAGAGACTCCGCGCAGCGCGGGCCAGCCGGTTTTGCCGCCCTCGTAAATTTTGGCGAGACGGCTGCAATGAATCACCTTAGCGTCTCCGGCGCGGCGGTAAACAGCCTGTCTCCGGGCTTGAGCGGGCCGGCTATCTCCGCCTCGGTTTCGGAGCGCAGCCCCGGGAAAACCTGTATTTTCTCCGCCTCATAGCCCTCTTTCTGCCGGTGAACATAGCAATTGAGGCCTTCCTGGAAAAGCGTCTCTATGGGAGCCTTGAGCGCGTCTTTTTTAGCCTGTATATTGGCGGTAACCACCGCGCTCATGCCCACGCGCATTTCCTTTACAGGCTTGTCTATGCTGATTACCACGCGGAACACTTTTGACGCGCCTCCCCCGCCCCAGCCGTAGCTGTTTTTTGCTTCGGCCATCGGGGCCACCAGGTCCACCCTGCCGGAAAATTTGCGGCCCGGCAGGGAGCTGAAAGTGATGTCCACCGGCATAGCGGGCTTGAGCTTGTAAATGTCTATCTCGCTGATTTTAAGATTTACCGCCAGCGTGTTCATGTCCACCACGCGGCTGACGCAGTCCGACGCGGCGTTTATGCGCTTGCCGGCGCGGGTTTCGTCGCTGCTGTCGCCGTATCTGCCGACGCAGCGGGTAAGCAGCCCCGCGCGCGGCGCAAGTATCGGCACCGGCACGTACTGATCCGAATCCATGCGCTCGCCGCCCTTGAACATCATTATTTTGTCGCCCTTCTCCACATACTCGCCCTCTTTTTTGGCGACTTCTATGATAAACCCTTTGTTGGGCGGGAAAACATCCACTGAATCGCGCGAGACAAGCTCGCCGGCTTCCTGCATATCCAGTTTGAGATCGCCTCTGGAGACGGTTCTGATAAAATCGTTTATGTCCTGCCGGACGGACATTTTTTTGTAGCGCAGATACCCGAAATACCCGCCCGCGCCGCACAGCGCGATAACCGCCGCCCACACAATGGCTTTTTTCATGGCTGCTCCCATACTTTTTCGCCCAGCAGGGCGCGGCAACCGGCCAGCGCGACAGCCAGGTCGTTTACCGCGGTAATCTGGTTGTTGCTTATGTCCAGAAGCTTGGTCTGCGCGTTGTCCAGATCCAGGAAACCGGCATTGCCCTGGGAATACTCGGACAGATAGTTATCCGTCGTCTCCTGCTGCACCTTCACCTGGAATTCCAGCAGTTTGAGCGATTTGACCTTCAAAGCGATATCCTCCTGCGAGGAAAACACTTTGGTTTTCAGCGCGCGTATGGAATTTTCCACATCCAGTTCCGCGGATTTAAGCGCGGCGCGCTGCGAGCCGATGCTGAAATAATTCTGCGCGCCCATAAACCCGAATGGAAAATTCAGCGACAGCGTCATCCCGTAATTCGGGTTTCCGTCCCAGGAGCCGCCGGGCGTGCCCAGCACCCCCAGCGCGGATTTGTTATAGGAAGCGTCAAGGCTCAGCCGCGGATACTGGGAGCGTATGCCGGACTGCGTTTCCAGCCTTGTTTTATCAAGCGAGTTTTTCTGCCCAAGCAGGCCGAAATTGCCATCCAGCGCTTTTTTCAGATCGCTTGCGGGCAGGGGCAATGCTGTCCTGGCGCTTTCGGAACTGGCCGACACTGCCTGCGCGAAATCCGGTTGGGCGTCAATCAGCTCGTTGAAGGACAGCAGCGATTTGCGCGCGGCGGATTTGGCCTGCTCAAGCGCAAGCTCGCTTTGCAGCTTGTCGCTTTCGCTTTGCGTCTGCTCGTTGCGGCTTTTGGTGCCGGTCTGGTACTGCTCGGTGGTGTCCCTGTGCTGCCGCTCGCGCGAGGAGAGGTTTTTTTCGGCAATTCCTATGCGCTTTTGCGCGGCGTAAAGCGCGTAGAACCGGTTCAGCGCGTCCAGCGCGGCATTCTGTTTTGCCGTCCACAACGCAAGCCGCGCGGCGTCATAATCCAGCTTCGCCCTTTTCAGCTTCACCAGCGGCCCGTTGGCCGAATCGTAGAGGTTCCACGCCGCGCCGAGACCGGAAACCACGTCGGTTTTATTGAAGCGGAAGGCGGTGTTCTGGTTGTCGTAGAGCGAATTGGAGAAATCAAGCGACAGCGACGGCGCCGCCGCGTCCAGCACCGCCGCGCGGTAGGCATTCTCCGCGCCGGCAAACGTCTCCTCGGCGGAACGCACCGCCGGGGAACGCGCGAACACAGCGTCTATATAGGTTTTCGCCGAATACGGCTCCGCCGCGCGGGACGGAACGGCGAAAACAAGAAGCGCCAGCCAGAACAATCGCCGCATAAATCAGAAGTTGATTCTTTCTTTTTCTATCACCAGCGGACGCTTGAGAACGCGGGTGTGTATCACGCCCACATATTCGCCGATGATGCCGATGAAAAAAAGCTGCACGGACGAAAAGAAGAAAAGCCCGATAACAACCGGCGCGGTTCCTACCGAAAACTCGCGCCAGAAAATTATCTTGTAGACGAAGTATATGACAGCCACCGCCAGGCTGCACATTGACAGGATAAACCCTATATATCCCGCCAGCCGCAGCGGCAGCCGCGAATGGCTGGTTATGCCCAGCATGGCCATATCATAGAGCGTGTAAAAATTGTTTTTAGTAACGCCCCCCTGCCGCGCGGGCTGGACGTACTCTATCAGCGCCGGCTCAAAGCCGGTTTCGGCTATAAATCCGCGGAAATAGGGATACGGATCGTCCATCTGCCGGAAAATATCCATAACCCGCCTGTCGTAGAGGCCAAAGCCGGTGAAATTCCGTATCTGCTGCTCTTCCGACAGGTAGTTTATAAGCCGGTAATAAAATTTGCGGACGGCAAACATCAGCGGGTTTTCCCTGCTGGCTTTTTTGACGGCGGCGACTATTTTATACCCCTCTTCCCATTTTTTGAGGAGTTCGGGAATCAGCTCCGGCGGGTCCTGAAAATCGCAGACAAGCCCGATTACCGCATCGCCTTTGGCCTGCCTCAACGCATGACTGGGCGAGCGTATATGCCCGAAATTGCGGGTGTTGAAAATGACCTTTACGTTTTTATCGGCGGCGGCCAGCCGGCGCAGTATGCGCGGGGTAGCGTCCGAGGAGCAGTTGTCTATGAATATATGCTCGTAACAATAGGCGGGAAGCTTTGCCATCTCCTCTTTGACGCGGAGATAGAGCTTTTCCACGTTGTCTTCCTCGTTATAGCAGCCGGTTACAACGCTTATGAGTTTCATCCCGCCCTAATGATAACTTTTTCGCCCGGAGATTGCAAAAAAACGCCCCCGCGCGCGGCGCGGGAGCGTTTTCTCCTTCCTTAGAAACTAGCTAAGCAGCTCGTCGCACTGTCCGGAGCCGCCGGGGCAAGCCGCCGACGTCGGAACAGGCTTAAGCGGCATCGTTACGCTTATCGCGTAAATCCCGTAGCGCGGGGCAACCGTTGTGCTCATCGTGTGCCGCGTCATCGTAAGGGTATACGTCGGCGCGCCGCCGCTTCCCG
The DNA here is from genome assembly GCA_041651175.1 of Elusimicrobiales bacterium. Classification (NCBI taxonomy): domain Bacteria; kingdom Pseudomonadati; phylum Elusimicrobiota; class Elusimicrobia; order Elusimicrobiales; species Elusimicrobiales bacterium. The sequence goes on from JBAZJT010000017.1 coordinate 13,618, forward strand.
CCGCCAGCGCGACAGCCGCCGTGAAATACTTCAACGTGATGGAGTTGGTGCTCATGTTCGGATACGAAATGTCCAGCTTGGTGAAATCGTTGCCGTACATCCCGCCGTTGCTGAGATACCGCTCCTGCGCCGATTTGATGGAAGACGCCAGCGCCATCGCCTCGCTGACCCGCGAGCGTTCCACCACCTTGAAATACTGCGGTATCGCTATAGACGCCAGCACGCCCACTATCAGAACCACCACCAGCAGTTCTATAAGGGTAAAACCCAGCCTCGCATTCTTACGCATACTGCCTCCAGACCTGATTTTTGTGAAGAGTCCCCCGCCTGACAAAAGCGAGTGCGCCCGGCGCGGCTCGAACGCGCGGCCTCCCGCTTAAAAGGCGGATGCTCTACCACTGAGCTACGGGCGCATGCTGAATAACTCTGTCAACAGCAGGTTATTATAGCATAAACCCGAAGCCGTAGTAATCCGCCTCTTAACTGAGAAGCTCGTCGCACTGTCCGGAGCCGCCGGGACAGGTCGCCGACGTCGGAACCGGTTTCAGCGGCATTGTTACGCTTATCGCGTAAACCCCGTAGCGCGGGGCAACCGTCGTGCTCAACGTGTGCCGCGTCATCGTCAACGTGTACGAGGGCGAGCCGCCGCTTCCCGCGGCCAAGGTGACAGCCGCCGAGAAGTACTTCAACGTGATGGAGTTGGTGCTCATGTTCGGATACGAAATGTCCAGCTTGGTGAAATCGTTGCTGTACATCCCGCCGTTGCTGAGATACCGCTCCTGCGCCGATTTGATGGAAGACGCCAGCGCCATCGCCTCGCTGACCCGCGAGCGCTCCACCACCTTGAAATACTGCGGTATCGCTATAGACGCCAGCACGCCCACTATCAGAACCACCACCAGCAGTTCTATAAGGGTAAAACCCAGCCTTGCATTCTTGCGCATACTACCTCCGTGTCAGATTATTTCCGCGCTCCGGCCACGCATAAGGCCGTCCGCCAACCCGCGCAACAACACCGCGGATTACGCGTCCGCACGCCCCGGCCCGCGAAGGCAAAGAACATATTTGCCCCGCGCGTGCCGCCGAACGCCGGATAACGCTGGCAGGAAAGTCCAAATCTGTTTGCCGCACGGGCCGACGCCCCGCCAGCGACGCCATCCCGTACTAATAGTATACCATGCCCTACACCGCTATTCCATAGCGCATTTGCAACGGGTTCCAAGCGGCCTGCGCTTGCCGGATATTCACTGCCGACCTTTCCCTTATTATTGCCTCCTGCATAAACCTGAAAATTTCAGTTGGCCGCGGGATTCGGCGAAAAATCGCTTCATACTGCCTTCACAAAATCATCCTTTCGTGCCGTGGGGCACGCGCCAGCCGCATCACAGTACGACATCACTCATTTTTGGAAAAACTGTGGTGTGTTAGTAAACGACGATGAAACCGGAATCAAACCACGAAACACACGAAAAGGGAACAAAAAAAGTTTCCGGGAGTTGTTCCCGCCTTGTTCCAGAGCCTTTTCGTGTGTTTCGTTCAATAGACTTGTCCCCCAATAGGCTTTATGGCAGAAATACAGGGTTTTGGCCCGCAGCGCAGCGGTGTGAGGCGCGCACACTACCGACGGGCGTGTGCAAGCCGAACACCGCGAAGCTGCGGGCAAAAAACCGAAATTTATGCCGTAAATGCTATTGGGGGACAAGTCTAATGGTAGACGCCGTTATTTTTGGCATTTGTTTCTTTACTTGCGCGGTTGTTTCCGGCAATCGGGGCAGCAAAGAATGGCATTGTGGAAAAAATGGGTGATGCCGTGCATTCCGGCGCTTGACAATCGGGACGCGCATCTGCTATAAAGTGAATGGTGATTCACCATTCATGCGGATAAACCCGCCGCACCAGGCTGGGTCCCGCGCGGTTTTTAAGCCGCCGCGGGGCCGGCATTTTGTTGTTTTCCGCGCTTGAAACCGGGGCCTTTTAATAGTAGTATGTGCCTTGATGAAAAGCGGCCTCTTTTTTTCCGTTTTTTTCGCTGCGGTTTCGGCAGCACCGGCACGGGCGCAGGGCATTGCGCTTCCGTCGGGCGGCGGGGTGAGGAACTTTCTCTCCGCGGCGGGAAATATGGAGGTTCCGGCGCCGGCGGCGCGGGAGGCGGGTTTTGCTCCGCGCTCCGGGGACGGGGACTCCGCGTGGAGCATGTCCAGTTTTTCCAGCGCGGCGGACGGGCTGGAGATATCCTATAAATACAGGAAGGGCGGCGGCGCCAAACGGCAGCCGCCGCTGGTGTTTATAGGCGGGCTTTCGCTGCAGGAAGTCTACGAGACGGTTTTTGCCGTGGAGGGCGCGCCCGCGCGGGACGAATACTGCCTGTGGATGCGCGCCCATTCCCCCACCGGCTGGAAATACACCCGCAGCCTTTTTGACTATGACGCGCTGGACATGGCGCGCCTTATCAACATCGCCGCGCGCGAATCCGGCTCCGGCAAGGTGACGCTGGTGCTGCATTCCTACGGCACCATGCTGTTCCAGCGGATGATGCAGCTGGGATACAACGGCGACGTGGCCGCTGCCATAGGCCATCTGAGCGGAACGCGGGTTATATTGTCCAACGGCGTCACCCATAAGAACAACGTGTTTGTCCCGCAGTTATGGGAATCCTATATGATGGCTTCCAATCTGGATAAATTCGTGCTGTGGCTGGACGGCTCGGACGATTACGCGGAATACTGGAAACACGCGGCGGAAACCAATCCAGCCATCGCCATGCCCACCAATTTCAACTATGCCGTATGGCGGGTGCAGCGCCAGAATTCCATCATGGCCGCAACCAAGCAGGGCGCGGACATGTCTATCGCAGACCTTTCGGAACCATGGGATGACCCGGACATAGAGCCTGTGCGCGCCTCGCTGCTGCGCACAGTGCGCCAGAACGCCGTCAATCCCGACTGGCGCGAGGCGCTGCTGCGCCGGTCCTACAACACCTCCCACGCCAATTTTGACGGCAACGATATGGAACTTCTCAAAAACAGCGGCATACGTACCGTATGGGTGGCGACCACCAAGGACCAGCTGCTGCCCTGGGCAAGCACCAAATTCCTTATGCAGCATCTGGGAATGGACGCGCCGAAAGAAACGCCGGAGGCGGGCTCCTCCTTCAAAAACTCCGAAGGCACGGCGGAGATGCGCATTTTCGACGGCGACCATTATTTCCCCCTCAAACACCCCCGCGAATTCCTGAAACTGATATACAGCGACAAGTAGCGCGAGGGTTGCCGCGCCCGTTCCCGGCGCGGCGCCGGGCCGGTTTTGGTATAATTGTAACAGAGCATGATTCAATCCCCCTATGCGGCGCGGGCCGGCGGCGTCAGGCATTATTACGGCCCCTATGCCATGTTTTCCGGCCTGTGGAATTCGCGCCAGCTGCTGCGCCAGTTCGTCCAGCGCGATATTGATTCCCGCTACCGCGGCTCCTGGGCGGGGTTGTTCTGGTCTGTCCTCAACCCGCTTACCATGCTGGCGGTGTATACCTTCGCTTTCGGCTATCTGATGCAGTCCAACCGCGCGCTGATTACGCGCGCGGCCATGGCGCAGACCGCGTTCAACATATTCGCGGGGCTGATAGTTTTCAATTTGTTTGCGGACGCGGTCAACCGTGCACCCTCGCTTTTCACCGCCAACGCCAATTACGTCAAAAAAGTGGTTTTCCCGCTGGATATGCTCTGCTGGATGGCCGTAGGCTCCGCCTTTTTTACCGCGATGATGAGCCTTGCCGCCCTGGCCGTGTTTTATCTCGTGGCGGAAGGACCGCTGCCGGTTACATTCGCGCTGGCGCCGCTTATTCTGCTGCCGTTCGCTTTCATCGCGGCGGGCGTGGTGCTGTTTTTGTCGTCGCTGGGGGTTTATCTGCGCGATGTGAGCCAGACTGTGGGCAATTTCATATCGCTGCTCATATTTTTAAGCCCGGTTTTCTACACCGAGACGCTGCTTCCGCTGCGCATACGGCCCTATTTCCGGCTGAACCCGCTGGTTTTCCCGATAACCGAACTGCGCAAAACCGCGCTGGCCGGGCAATGGCCGGATTGGGGCGGGCTTGCGCTCTACTCGCTGGCCGCCGCGCTGATTGCGTGGGCGGGCTTTGTCTGCTTCCAGAAAATGAGAAAAGGATTTGCCGATGTCCTCTGATACAGCGATACGGGTCTCCAACATCAGCAAGTGCTATCACATCTACGCCCAGCCGCAGGACAGGCTCAAGCAGGCCGTTTATCCGAAACTGCAAAAGCTGTTCGGGCGCGAGCCGAAAAACTGCTTCGCCGAATTCTGGGCCGCGCGGGATATTTCCTTTGAGGTGAAAAAAGGCGAGGTGCTGGGTATCATCGGCAGGAACGGCTCCGGCAAATCCACCATACTGCAGATGATAGCCGGCACCATCACCCCGACGGCGGGCGAAATCTCGGTCAACGGCAGGGTGGCCGCGCTGCTGGAACTGGGCGCGGGATTTAACCCGGAGTTCACCGGGCGCGAAAACGTCTACATGAACGCCGCGCTGATGGGCCTTTCGCGCGAGGAGACCGACGCGCGTTTTGACGCCATCGCCAAATTCGCCGACATAGGCGATTTCATAGAGCGTCCGGTGAAAACCTATTCCAGCGGCATGTATGTGCGGCTGGCGTTCGCGGTGGCCGTCCACGCCGAGCCGGACATTTTCATAGTGGACGAGGCGCTCTCCGTGGGCGATATCGCCTTCCAGAACAAATGCTACCGCAAGTTCAACGAGTTCAGGGAAAAGGGCATCTCCATACTCTTTGTCACCCACGATCTGGGCACCATCATAAAATACTGCGACCATGTGATAGTGATGGAAAAAGGCCGCCAGTACGCCTGCGGCGACGCGCGCGCGATGGCCGACGTCTATAAACAGTTGCTCATGCCCAATGAAAACGCCGCGCCCGCCCCGGACTGCGCGGACCCCGCCGATGGAGCAAAAAACTGTTTTGAAAAAAACCCAGCCTTCCTGGAATACGGCGACAAGCGGGCCGAGATAACGGACTGGGGCATCTTTGACGAGCAGGGCCGCCCCGCCCAGATAATAACCGACCCGCGCCAGAAATGCGAGATTTTCATGCGCATCCGGGCGCGCGAATCAATACCCGGGCTGATAGCCGCCTTTACCATAAAAGACATCAAGGGCGCGGAGGTTACCGGCACAAACACCTGGTACCGCGGCGACGTCATAGACGTTCGCGCGGGCGAGACCGTAGAGGTGCGCTTTCGCCAGAACCTGCCGCTTCAGACCGGGGGCTACACATTGAATTTCGGCTGCACCTCGCATGTGCAGGAGGGGCTGGCGGTGCATCACCGGCTCTATGACCTGCTGCTGCTGCAAGCCTCGTCCCACGAGCAATTTGTGGGCGTTTTCAACCCCGCCAGCGAAATAGAAATCCGCCGCAACTAACCGGAATTCAAGGCCTTCTGCTTCGGCAGGTAAATCTGGAAGACCGGGTTTTTGGTTTCGCCTATGGCCGGCTCATAATTATCCCGGACATACTGTTCAACGAGCGGATGTGTATTTTTGTAGCGCATCTCATCCCGGCCATCCAAAGGATAATCTATCACAAAAACAAATGCAGGGGCGGCCTGCCGTATCCGCCCGATCTCAGCCTTTTGAACTTTTTCTGATGCTGGCGTTATCGCGTATATTTCCCAGACAGGAGATTTGAGCTCGCAGGCCGCATACATGCCCGGCCATGACGGCGTTACAACAAACGGTTTCCCGGCGGCATATTTATCCACGATTTTGCCGAACAGGGCGATATTGGCTGCGGTTGGCCCGTCGAGCAGCAGGTTGTCTTTCCCAACTGCTGCATGCACCCAGTTGCGGTCACGGAAAGCCTGCCAGCCCGGATGCATTGGAAGCATAACGAGAATACTCACCGCCAGCACGCCGGCGTGCAGGATTTGCCGGGTCTCCTCCGGACACTCGGATATAAAAGCATAGGTTCCAAGCAGCAGCGGGAAAATGCCAAGAGCCAGATGCCCCACATCTGCGCGGGAAAACGTTCCTTTGTCTATGTAGGCGGTGTATGTCGGGAAGATGCCCCACATCTGCGCGGGAAAACGCGTAATGCGCATAAGGCACCGCCATAAACGCCGCGCCAAGAAACAAAGGCGTCACCGGGGTTTTATTTATACGCGCCCGAATCGCGCGAACTATACCGAACACGCCGAATGCCGCCATGCCCATAAACAACAGCCCGATAATCGTTCCTCGGATTGACTGGTACAACGGCAATTCGCTGAAAAAAGAAATCCATGGCCACGGTACCGGCAGGGGAATGTTGGTCGTTTTGGTTTCAATAATCAGCCGCACGCTGTCCCGGAAAGCGCCGTAAAAACCGGGCGCGGCCGCCAGAACCGCCAGCATGGGGCAATACCCCGCAACCACTCCGGACAGCCACCATGCAAAATTGGCATACCATCGGACCGCTCCGCCGCCCGCGCTCAAATAGGCCAATAAACACAGACTTCCTATAGCGCCGTAAACGCCATGGTTTCTGCCGAAAAAGGCCGCCAATCCCACCACAATGCCTGTCAAAAAATACCGGGCGGCGGACGGTTGCTCTGCCAAGTATGCAAGCACGGCCACCAGCGATATGGAAATCGTCGTATCAAACAATTTGTGCCGTGGAAACATCCACAACAAAAGAACTGCCGACGCCATAATCCAAAAAACGGAATTCTTGCGCTGCGGAAGGCGCGCCAGCGCAATCATGGCAACAAACAGTCCCACGGCCTGGAAAACAGCCGCAGCCACCCGCAGGGAAACAATTCCGTTATTGCCCGACAGCCGCATAAAAGCCGCGGTCCAATAATAGCGCCCCGGGTCATAGGAGGCGAAATCCCGGATAGGAACCTCCCCTGCAGCAACCCGCTGCGCGCCGTACCAAAGGTATCCTTCGTCGGACAAGTTGACGCCGGTTCTGCCTTGCAGCACAAACAATACAGTCACCAACGCGCACGAAACCAACGCAAAAAACAGCAGTTTTGAGCGCCAGGTGTTCAAATGTGTCATGGAATACCTCCGGTTCGCTAAAATCTCCGTATTCCGCTGTGACCGGCGGTCAACGCCCGGGTTTGCCTTTTACGTCCTGCGAGCGCAGGTATATCTGGGCTTCGTTGACGTATTTGTTGGTGAAACCGTCGCCCTCGGCCTGTTTTGCCACCAGGGCGCGCCGGTAGAGAATGGAGGCGGTTTTCCTGAAAGCCCGTGCGTCCGTCCAGCCCACGCCTTTGGACGCGGGCCAGATAAGCCGGTTCACTTCCTCTATCATTTTCCCGGCGCGGTCTTTGGGAATATCGCGCGCATATAGAGAGGAGATTTCGGCGCATTGCGCCGCATTGTCGCGGCAGAAAATATACCCGCGCAGCGCGGCGCGCACGAGGCGGCGCGCCGCGTCGCGGCCCCCGGAAGAGCCCAGCACGGACTCGGAAGTAAACAAGGCGTCCTGCGGCAGGAACAGCCCGGTGTCGTGAAGTTTGACGGCGGTAACGGCGGGCTCCGTGTCGGCGCGGACAACCCAGTCATAAGTCTGCGAGGATACCGCGTCAAAACGGCCTGAGGAGAACGGCTCGTCCTCCTGTATGCGCAGTATGCCCACATTCGCGCCCGGCGAAAGCCCCGAGCCGGACAAGGCGGAGAAAACCTCGGCCTCGCTGTCGCAATAACGCAGCGCCAGCCGGCGCCCTTTAAGCTCTTTGAGCGATTTAAGGCCGGGGCGCAGCGCGATTACCGCGCCGGAACGTTGGAAAATCTGCGCCACATTCACAAGCGGCTGGCCGCCGTCCCTGGCGATTATTATTTCCGGCAGCCTGTCCACGCCGAACTGCGCCTGGCCGGAAGAGACCATTTGCTCCGGCGAAGGGCCTTCCCCGGCGTGAAACTCCACGTTTAACCCCTCCTGCCTGAACCAGCCCTTCTCCCGCGCGGCGTAAAGCCCCGCAAACCGCGGATGATGGCTGCGGCCCAGTTCCACCGTAATGACGGAAGGCCGCGGCTGGGAGACCGCCTCGTCCTCCTGCCGCTCGCCGGAACAGCCGGACAGCAATGCCGCAAGCGCGGCGGCAATGATGGTTTTTTTCATCCGACCCCCGAAAGCGCGGGAATATATGTAACCGCCAGCAGCGCGCCGACCAGCAGCAGCCAGAAACTGAGCGTCGCGGAATACAGCTTTGACAGCGGCGCGTTAAACCGCCGGCTGGAAAGGAAAAGGTTCAATCCAAGCGGCGGAGTCATGTAGCCGATTTCCAAATTCAGCAGGAAAATTATGCCCAGATGCACCGGGTCTATGCCGTACTGCGCCGCCACCGGCGCGATTACCGGCACCACTATTATGATGGCCGAGAAAATCTCCACCATATTCACCACCAGCAGGAAGCAGTTGAGTATGGCCAGGAACATCGCCTTGCTCTGCACGAAGGAATGCAGCCAGCTAAACAGCCGGGACGGAACCTCCGCGTCAATGAGATAATTGGTAAGCCCCAGCGCGGTCCCCAGCACCACGAATATCGCCCCCACCAGCATCATGCTGCGCGCGGCTATGCCGGGAATGTCGCGGAACAGGCTCAGGTCGCGGCATATAAGCGTTTCAACAACCACGGCGTAGAAGGCCATCACGGTGGCGGCCTCCGTGGCGGTGAACCAGCCGCCGTAAATTCCGCCTATCACAAGGAAGGGCAGCGGGATTTCCCACGCCGCATGGCGCGCGGCGGTTTTAAGCGCGCTCCAGGAAAACGGCTCCCTTTTTATCCCGGCGCTGCGGCCCTGCAGCAGCGCGTAAACCGTCAGAATTGCGATAAGCAGCAGGCCGGGAACCGCCCCCGCCGCGAACAGCTTGTCTATGCTGACTTTGGCCACAAGCCCGTAGAGTATTATCGGCAGGCTGGGCGGGAAAAGCAGCCCCAGGCTGCCGGTGGTGGTCAAAAGCCCCAGCGTGAATTTTTCGCTGTAGCCGTGGCTGCGCAGCATGGGGTAAAGCAGCCCGCCCAGCGCGATGATGGTAACGCCCGATGCGCCCGTAAACGCCGTAAACAGCGCGGTGGAAATCAGCGCGGCGGCGGCCAGCCCGCCCGGCAGCCAGCCAAGCAGCGCGCCGGCCAGCGCAAGCAGCCGGCGCGGCGCGCCGGATTCCGCAAGAACATAGCCCGCGAAGGTAAAAAGCGGTATGGCTATCAGCGCGGGCAGGCTTGCCAGCCGCAGCATCTCCACGATAACCGCGGACATGTTTATTTGCGCCGTGTGGAAAGCGTAAAGCGCGCCCGCGCCGATTATGGCGAAAACCGGCGCGCCCAGCAGCGCCAGCGCCACAATGGCGGCGGCTACCAGAAGCGTCATTGCGGACGCTCCCTGAAAATCCCGGCGACGGAATGCAGCAGCATCAGCCCGAAACCCAGCGGTATGGCAAGCTCCGCAGCCCAGGCAGGAACATTGACGCTGCCGGCGGCGAACGCCGTTGTGCCGGCGGAGAATTCGTCTCTTATGAAAACGCAGCTTGCCGCCAGCAGCGCGGCGCAGGCCAGCGCCGCGAAAACCGCGCCCGACAGTTCAACCGCGCGGCGCGATTTGCCCGGCAGCATTTTGTGCATTATATCCAGCGCGAAATGCTGCCCTTCGCGCGAGGCCAGCGCCGCGCCCGTAAACCCCGCCCACAAAACCATATGGCGCAGCAAAGGGTCCAGCCACAGTATGCTTTGCGAAAATACCAGCCGCAGCAGCAGTTGCAGGAAGGAGAGCGCTATCATCAGCCCCACCAGCAGCGCGACGGCGAATTTCTCGGCTTTGACAAGCCGGGATTCAATCAGGAATATCCGTCCCATCTCTTATATGTTCGCATTTTTTGCCGGGGCAATCAAAATAAGCTGTCCGCGCGGCGCTATTTATGGGATAATATGAGCATGTTAAAACGTCTGATGAAGAAGATCAAGCGCACATTTGCGCCGCAATCCGGTTTTTACGGGCTCGGAATTGCTCCCAAACTGCTGGAAACGCTGGATAAGCTGGGTTTCCACACCCCCACCCCCATACAACGGCAGGCCATACCCGTGGCCTGTTCGGGCAAGGATGTCGCGGGCATAGCCCAGACGGGAACCGGCAAGACCATAGCTTTTGCCATTCCCATGCTGCAAACACTGGCGGCAAAGCCGGGCAAAGGCCTTGTGCTGGTGCCCACGCGCGAGCTGGCATTGCAGGTCAACGCCGTGTTCCGCCAGTTCGCTCCGGCCATGGGGATGAACACCGCCGCCCTGATTGGCGGCGAGCCTATGCCCAAACAGCTGCGCGATCTGGCGCGCAAGCCCAGAGTGCTGATCGCCACCCCGGGCCGCATGCTGGACCATATCGGGCAGGGCAACACCAGCGTAGGCGATGTCTGCGTCCTGGTGCTTGACGAGGCGGACCGCATGCTGGACATGGGGTTCGCGCCGCAGATAGACCGCATTCTGCGCGCCGTTCCCAAAGAGCGGCAAAGCATGTTATTCTCCGCCACATTGCCGATGGAGGTTATGAAAATCGCCTCCAACTACATGCGCCTGCCCGTGCGCGTGGAGGTGGCCCCCTCCGGCAGCGCGGCGGAACAGGTTACCCACGAATTGTTTGTGGTCAGCAAGCCGTCCAAAAACGTTCTTATCGGCAAACTGCTGGACAAATACTCCGGCAGCGTGCTGGTTTTCGTGCGCACCCGGCATAACGCGCGCCGCGTGGCGGAGGCGCTGTTAAACATGCGCCACAGCGCGGCGGAAATCCATTCCGACCTGACGCTGCCGCGCAGGAGAGAATCGCTTGAAGGCTTCAAAACCGGCAAATACCGCATACTGGTCGCCACCGACATCGCCGCGCGCGGCATAGACGTAACCGGCATAGAGCTTGTAATCAACTACGACCTGCCGGAGGACGAGGACAGCTATGTCCACCGCATAGGCCGCACCGGGCGCGCGGGCCGCAACGGCCATGCGATATCGTTTGCCATGCCGGACCAGCGCGACGAGGTTTCCCGCATAGAGCGGCTCATCCGCGCGCCGCTGCCGGTTTCCACCCATCCGAGCGTTCCGGCGGAGAAGTTCAGCGGAGCCAGCCGCGCCCGCTGCCTGGACGTGCCGCCGGGATATGTTCCGCCCAAGTCCATGAGCGCGCCCCCCAGGCCCGGCAAAAACAGCGTAATGAGCAGTTTCTGCCGGGGCCGCCGCCACTGAGCCGTTTTCCATAAAATTGAGCGCTGCGCCGCCGCCCCGCCCGCAAGGCCGGGGCGGCGGCGCGTAATTTCGCGCGTTCCGAAAGTCATGTTTCTTTCCGGCTTTCATGGTGTATAATGCTTCTATGAAAACCGAGAATTTGGGGAAAGACAAACTGTTCCTGTTCGCTTTAAGCACCTGCATCTGGTGCAAAAAACTAAAAATGCTTCTGGACCAGTTGGGCGCGGATTACGACTTCGTGTACGTGGACCAGCTTGACGGCGAGGAAAAGCAAAAGGCCGTGGAAGCCCTTCTGAAACACAATCCCGCCAAATCGTTTCCCACCCTGGTAGCCGGGGGCAAATGCATTATCGGCTATCAGGAAGAGCGCGTGAAGGAGCTTGTCTCAAAGTGCCCCCGGAACAAGTAGACGGCAACGAGGAGCAGGCGCGCCGGCTGGCCGCAAAACTGGCGGGCGACGCCGCCGGCGGCGGCTATTACCTGAACCCTGACGCGGATTTCACACTGGACCTTGCGCGCGGACTGGCGGTCAACCAGCGGCGGTACGGCTATCCCGCCTGCCCCTGCCGCATTGCCGACGGCGTCCGCGAAAAAGACCTGGACATCATCTGCCCCTGCAATTACCGCGACCAGGACATCGCCGAATACGACGCCTGCTACTGCGGGCTTTACGTCTCCAGGGCGGCGGCGCAGGGACGCGCGCCGGTGCGCTCCATACCGGAGCGGCGCCCGGCGGAGCGCGCCGCGGCAAAGCCCGCGCCCGCCGCAGGCGGCGTCAGGGTATGGCGCTGCAAAGTGTGCGGCTACCTGTGCGCGCGGCCCGGCCCGCCGGACGTGTGCCCGGTGTGCAAGGTGCCAAAGGACCGTTTTGAGCAGTTCCATCTGACGGACAAGGAGGGGGTATGACACGCGAGTTGTTCGCTGACAGAAAAGACGCCGCCACCCGGCTGCTTCAGATAATGGCGGCAAACGGCGTGAGGCTGAAAAATCCGATAGTCGCCGCAATCCCCAGGGGCGGCGTCGCCATAGGCTATTACGTGGCCAGAAGCCTCCAGGCCCCGCTGGAGACGCTGGCCGTGAAAAAACTGTCCTCGCCCAACAACCCGGAATTCGGCTTCGGTGCGGTGGCCGGCGGCAGGACGGTGGCGCTAAACACCGCGCTTGTAGAGGAACTGAACATTTCCGCAGACGACGTAAGCCGCGCCATAGACAATGCCGGCGCGGAAGTGCTGCGCATGACCGATATTTACCGCGGCGCGGCGCCGGTTCACGACATCGCCGGGCGCGACGTGGTGGTGGCCGACGACGGCATCGCCACCAGCTACACCATGCTGGCTGCGGTGCGCTGGCTGCGGGGGCGCAATCCGGCCTCCATAACCGCGGTAGCCCCGGTGGCGCATGCCGGCGCGCTCAAGCTGGTGCGCCGCGAGGCCGATGCGGTGTTTGCCGCCGTTACCGAAGACACGGCTTCCCTGGACGTAAGCCGCCGGTACGTCAATTTCTCCCGGCTTGACGATGAGGATGTGCTGGGCTATCTGGAAAAAAGCCGCTGCAACGCGCTTCGCGAAACCGCGGCGGTATAACCGCGCCGTAAAACCATTCCCCGGCCGCCGCCGCGCTTCGCGCGGCGGCGGCCTTTTTCCGCGCGGCAAAATGCTAAACTGATGGCATGAAACTGCATTTTTCCGGCGTGGGCGGCAACGGGATGAGCGCGCTGGCCCAGATGCACGCCATGTCCGGCGACGAGATCTCCGGCTCCGACAGGCTGCTGGACAGGGGCTCCGATAAGCTGCCCATATGGGACTGCCTGTCCGCGCTGGGGGTGAAGTTCACGCCGCAGGACGGCTCCGGCATAAGGGCGGGGCTGGACGCGCTGGTGCTTTCCACCGCCATAGAAAACGACAGCCCCGAAATCGCCCGGGCCCGCGAGCTGGGGGTAAAAACCATCCACCGCGCGGAACTGCTGGCGCGGCATGTGGCGCAATTCAAGACGGCGGCGATAACCGGCACCAGCGGCAAATCCACCACCACGGCGATGGTTTTTGAAATCCTGGAGCATGCCGGCATGTCGCCCTCTCTGATAACCGGCGGGGCGGCGCTGTCGCTGCAAAAGCGCGGGCTGTGGGGAAACGTGTTCCGCGGCAAATCGGATATACTGGTCATAGAAGCCGACGAGAGCGACGGCTCCCTTGTAAGCTACCGCCCGGCCACCGCCGCCATTTTGAACCTCACCAAAGACCACAAGGAAATAGACGTGCTGGCCGGTTATTTCAGGCGGTTCATGGACAACTGCGGCAGAACAGTCGTCAATGCCGACGACCCCGCTCTGGCGGAATTTTCGGCAAAGGCGGCGGCAACCTACGGCTTTGAAAAAGGCGGAATGCGCGCACGCATGACAGGAATGGACGGTTTCTCCTCGCGTTTTGAAATAAACGGCGTGAATTTCGAGCTGAACCATCCGGGGCTGCACAACGCGGCCAATGCGCTGGCGGCCTGCGCGCTTTGCGCCCAGTCCGGCGTGCCGCTGGAGACATGCGCGTCCGCGTTGAAAAGCTTCGGCGGCGTTTCCCGCAGGTTTGAAAGCGCGGGCAGGGCGCGCGGGGTGGAGGTCATAGACGATTTCGCGCATAACCCGGCCAAAATATCGGCCGCGCTGGCGGCGGCGCAGCTGCGCGGCAGGAGGGTGCTGTCTTTTTACCAGCCGCACGGTTTTGCGCCGGTGAGACTGCTCAAACGCGAACTGATAGAGGCTTTCGCCGCCGGGGTCAGAAAAGGCGACATCGTCTGGTTTCCCGACATCTATTACGTTGGAGGCACGGCGGACAAAAGCGTCTCGTCAAAAGAACTGGCCGACGCGCTTTCCGCGCGCGGCACAGACGCCAGATACAATCCCGACAAAAATCGCATAGCCGCCGAGATAGCCGCCGCAGCAGCAGACGGCGACGTGGTCATGGTGATGGGCGCGCGCGACCCGGATTTAAGCGCCTATGCCAAAACCGTGCTTGAGACAGTAGCCTCATCAAATTCTGCCAATTCTTGAAATCCCAAGCGCGGCCAGCGGCGACAGGCACAGCAGCGCTATGACCAGCTGGCTGGCGGGCGCGTCAAAGCGCACAGACAGATACAGCCCCGCCGCCGTGCAGGCCGCCGCTATGCAGGACGATATGAGCATGGCCTTCCCCATTCTCCGCGCCAGCAGCAGCCCCGCGCAGGACGGCGCCACCAGATACGCAAACACCAGCAGCGAGCCCCCCACTTTTGAACCGACAGCCGCCACAACCCCCAGCGCATAGAAAAACGCCAGCTCCCACGCTTTTGTGCGCACCCCCAGCAGCCGGGCCAGGTCCGCGTCCGTAAACACCAGCACAATGCGCGGCAGGAACACAATCAGCGCCAGCAGCGCCGGCAGCAGCACCGCAGCCGACAACGCAAGGTCCGCAGGTTTTGCCACCAGCAGGTTGCCCCACAGCAGGTCCTTGACCTCGTCAAGCCCGAAACTGCTGTAAGAGACCAGCAGTATGCTGCCCGCCCCGGCCAGCGCGAACAGTATGCCCATGACCCCGTCCTGCGATATGCGCCTTGCGCCGGAGGCCAGCGCCAGAATGCTTACGGCCACCGCGGTCGCCGCCACGGCGGCGGACATGGTTATGGCGCCGCCCCATGCTTCGGCGAAAACCGGCATGGAGGCTTCAACATGATGCAGCAGCAGAAGCCCGAAAGCCAGCCCGCAGGCCGCCACCTCCGAAAGCGCCATGCCTACGAAGGTGACGCGCTTGGTTATCACCAGCACGCCAAGCGCGCCGCAAACCGCCGCCAGTATCATGCCGGCGGCCAGCCCCGGGGCGAAAAACTTCCACAATGCGGCCAGTTCAGACATAAGACTCCTTTATTTTCCCCAGCATTGCGCCACGGGCGACGGTTATTTCGCCATGCTCCACCAGCAGGCAGGTGTCGGCATACTTAAACACCGCGCCTATGGCGTGGCAGACAAGCAGCACGCTCATGTTTTTTTCCGAACGCAGGCGGCAGAGATGCTCCAGAATATCCAGCTCGGAGGGTTTGTCCACCTCCGAGGTCGGCTCGTCAAGGCAGATGAGGCTGTGGGAATAGCACAATGCCCTGGCGATAAGAACCTTCTGGCGCATTCCGCCGGAAAGGTCGCGGTAATTCATGTCCCAGCGGCCGTCCAGCCGCACCTCGCGCAGCGCCTGTCTGGCGGTTTCCACGTCCCCGCTGTCCGGCCTTTTGTGCCAGGCCATATGGCCGAACCGCCCCTGCAGCACAACATCGCCCACGGTCAGCGGATATATGGAATCCAGCTTCCAGCCCTGCGGCACGTAGCCGGGAGGATTCCCGCCCAGGTTGAGTTTGACCTCGCCCGCCAGCGGCGGCAGCAGGCCCAGAATGCCCTTGAGCAGCGTGCTTTTGCCCGCGCCGTTGGGCCCCACTATCGGCCAGAACACGCCGCGCGGCACCGACAGGCTGACGTTTTCCAGCACCGGTGTCCGCCCGTAGCCGAAACTGGCGTTGACGCATTGCGCCAGCGGCTGGCCGGCGGCGGCGTCCCCGATGGACGCCGCCGCCGCTACGCCCTGATTGCGGAGGCCGTTCATTTCGCGGCCCCCCCCGCCGCCCCATACCCCGCTTTTCTGAAAGCTTCCAGCACCTGGCCCACGGTGTAATCCCAGCGCTGCTCTATGCTGGCCACGGTTTTTGGGCTGCCGACGGCGGGGGAAATGTCAACCGCCACGGCTCCGGTGTTGCGGGCGAGGGTTTCCACGAATTTCTTCGCGTCCCACGGGTCATAGAGTATGACCCGGCAACCCTGCGCCTTCATTTTCTCCGTAAGGTCGGACAGATACTGGCCCGACGGCGTTACGCCGGGTTTAGGCTCTACGGTGCCGGTCTCGTCCAAACCGTAGCGCTGCGCGAAATAGCGCAGGCTGGAGTGGTAAATGACCACTTTCGCGCCTTTCCACGGAGCCATTGCATCCCGCCAGCGGGCCAACGCTTTCTCATACCCCGCCGCCCACGCGGCCTGATTGGCGGAGTAATAGGCGGCATTGGCAGGGTCAGCCTCCGCCAGCGCGTCTTTTATGTTGACGCTGACACGCAGCATCGCCTGCGGGTCGTAGTTGTAATGCGGATTGCCGGCTGGATGCACATCGCCCTCAAAGCGCGTCAGCTTCCGGTCCGGCACGTCTATGATGTCTATGCCCGGATAGGCATAGAAGTGGCGTTTGCCGCCCGGCACTATATCCCGGTTACGGGACTGCTCCACTATCGGCTGAAGCCACGCTTTGGTAAGCTCAAGGCCCGCTTCAATGAACACATCGGCCTTGCTAAGCTTCATTATGAAGCTGGGCTTCGGCTCCTGGAAATGCGGGTTCTGATACGGGGCCACGAAATTCTCCGAAGAGACTTTGTCCTTTCCTATCTGTTCCGCGAGATAGGAAAAGTCAGACAGGTCCGTATACACCTTCAGCCTGCCTCCGGCGGAGGCGGCGCCGGAGCAGACAAGCAGCGCAAACGCTGCCGCGACGATTGTTTTAAGTCTTTTCATTGCATTCTCCTCAATCAGAATTTATGCGGCGGATGGAAGCCGATTATGAAGGTGGCCTGCACCAGCAACTCGTTGGCGTGCCGCTTCATGCCGTCCTCATTGAAATCGCTGTAGCGGTATTGCAGCCGCCACCGCTGGAATTCAGACGGGGTGTAGGTGAAATAAGCCGAGCCTTCGTAGCTCATGTCGTTATAGCGCGCCGCGGTCGGGTCAAAGAGTCTCTGCCCCGACCAGTCGGCGCGCGCGCCGAAAGCCCAGCGCTTGGGGATGAACTCGTACTCGGCATACGCATAGCCGCCCTGCGGGCTTATGGGCGTGTCGTATACATTGCCGGAGCCGTCCACGAAATGCTGGGTTTCGTTCCACCAGATTTGCTCGGCCTGGGCGGTGAACTTGCGCATATCCGGCCAGACGTAGCGGAATTTGGCGTCCACGCCGCCGAATGTCGTTTTGGACCCGTTCCCGGCGTTTACGCCGCGCGCGAAGTTGCCGCCCACCAGCAGGCTGGCCTCGTCGGACAGCGGGAAAAAGTTAGCCCAGCGGGCTATATAGGCGCGCTTTTTCCAGTCGCCGTTTCCGGTGTTCTCCCATATGCCGGAGGAGGGCGGCGTCATATTCACAGCCTCGTCCGAGCCTATGCGGTCGCCGTTGGCCATGGCGACGGTAAGCTCCGAATAGAGGTCCCACGGGTTTGGCAGCAGCCACGAGCCTTCAACGCCGGTGTCGCCGTATTCCCCGCCGAAGAGACGCTCCAGCACAAGCGGCCTGTCAACCTGCGGCAGGTCATGCGTATGGTAGGTGTTGAGAATGCCGTAGGGCATGAAGAACTTGCCGGCGCGCATTTTGGTTTTCAGCGGCAGCTCAAACAGGGTGGCGTAGGCTTCCTCAACATTCAGCGCCTCGCCGTCGGAGCAGCCGACGAAATCCAGCCGCCCGAAAGCGTCCACGTACTGCGTCGCTATCAGCTCGGCCCCGCGCATTTTGAAGCGGTTGGCGTCCGGCTCGCTTTTGCGGAAGCCGGAGGTGAAGCGTCCGGTGAAATCCATCACCACCCCGATATCGGGGTTCATGGATTGCGTGCCGGCGGTTTTTGTGCCGAAATCCTGCGCCCATAAAACGCCGGGGCAGGACAGAATCAGGCAGAGAATCGGAATCTTCCTCATACACCTCCTTATGCAACTATGGAAGCGGCTTTATCGCAATGCCGCCCATGCGCGCGGAAAGCCGCGCGGGTTTACGCTGCAACCGGTGTGTAATAAGGAGGCGCTCTTCCGAAGTAAGGGAGTGTGCGGGAAAAGAAAACGGCTGCCGTTTGCGGGACAGCCTCCGCCGGCGCGGTTTGAGGTTTTTCAACATGCGGCGCGGCGTCAAGCGAGGCGGACGAGAGCGTCATGCAGACCGCGCAGCCGTCGGAACCACCCTCGCCGTCGCCGCAGCTATGCGCGAATACATGGCCTATGGCCGCCAAAGCCGCCGCGAACAAAACGGCGAAAGCAAGCCTTTTGGCAAGTCTTGTCATTACATCATCACCAGCGCGTCCGGCCTGAGCACCATAAGCAGCCCCAGCAGCAGCATCAGAATTCCGCTTACGGCCTTGAGAACCTTGGCATGGGTTTCCGTCATCCTGAAGCGGCCCAGAGTGAAGACAAAAGCGCCCACTATCGCCGCCAGCGGGATGACATAGGCGATGTTATATATGCCCATGTAGAAATATTTCGCCGCAAAGCCGGTCTGTTTTACGGACAGCACCCGCGTGAAAATGGCGGGCAGGCCGATGGTGCAGCCAAGCTCCACGAGATTCACAAATAGCGCCAGCACTATGGTGGCGGCAACAGCCACGGCAGTGTTCCTCTCGTTGATTATAAGCCGCATTCTGGCCATCAAAGTCGGCTTTGCGCTTTCCGGTATCATCAGCGAAACGCCTTGCTTGAAAAAGAACACCTCTTTGATGTTGACAAGCCCCATCGCCACGGCTATGGAACCCAGAAACGCGGTAATCCAGCGGCTGCCGCCTATGACCAGAAACAGGTTGAACCAGGCCGCCATGAACGCGAAATACACCACAGCGGAGGCCGCCACGAATATGCCCCCCACCATCAGCATTTTCCGGGGCGACTGCGTGTGGATGAGCAGGCTCATCAGCATTACCAGCACCCACATGGCGCAGGGGTTGAGCCCGTCCAGCAGCCCCAGCACGAAGCTGAACTGCGGCATGGACACCGCCGCCGGATTTATGCTGCCTATGAAGGGAACCGCTATCTCCTGCGCGGACTGTTGCGCGGTTTTGCCGGACGCCTCGTCCAGCGCGGCCAGCAGCCCCGCCTCGCTCTGCCCGCGCACGAAACCCACCAGCAGCCTGCCGCCGATAAAAAACGCCGGCACACCCGCCGGCCCGGCCTTGTGCCCGGCCAGATACCCCGCGAACAGTTCCCTGTTTTCCGCGGAGCGTTTTATCTCGTATTTAGAGACCTTCAGCCCCGGATAACGCGCGCCAAGGCCGGAGAGCCATTCCATAGCCTGATGGCAATGCGGACAATCCCAGGCGTAAAACAAAACCACTTCCGGCCCGCCCGCCGCAGGCTGAACCGGCGGCGCGGTTTTTATCTTGGCCGCAGAGGATGCAGGGGAGGGCGCGGTCCCGGAAGACGGCGCATTATGAAAACCGAAAGGGAACAATCCGAAACCCGCCCGCGCATCCGGCGAAGTCCGCGCGGAGTCCGCGCCGCAGGTGCCGGAACTGTTGGCGGAGCAGGAATCGTCCGCCGCCGCGCCGGCGGATTGAAAAACCGCCGCAAAAACGGCTATCGCAAGGACACGTATGAGTTGACCGAGCATATGTTTCAAACCGCCTGCCGCGCCATACGGAACTGCAAAACAGCCTCATCCGCAGCACCGCAAGGCGACACCATATTTTACCCATTTCCGCGCCCGCAGGCGAGTCTTGACCCTGAAAATCAGGCCTTGACTTGTGCGCGGGAAGGGGTATACTATACCAGGAGCACGGTGAAGTTGCAGTGCGGCGGTTCTTGGAACACAGTCTTCTCGGCAATGCGCGTGTGCGCATGTGCGCTGGAGAGGAGTAAGTTTTTTTATTGGAACCGCGGTCGCAAACTGTGCAGCGGGAACACACTTAAGGAGGAGTTATGAACAAACACGGAGCGACGCTGGTTGAACTGCTGGCGGCTGTGGGAGCCCTGGCAGCGATGGCGCTGACTATAGCGGCCATGTCCGGGATGGTGGCGACTTCCAACGCATCCATGGACAAGAACGCGCTTGCCCTCAGCCAGGCAAACGTGGCGCTTGAAACCGTCATAGACGGAGTTAAGAATTCCCCCGTACTGCCGGGTTCCATACCCAAGACGGTGGCACAGATACACACTTGCACAGATGGTCCCAGCCCGGGCGGCGGCTGCAATGCGGCGGAATCGGGAGACAATTGCTTCGGCTACGACCATGCGCAATGCCCCACCCATAATATCACCGTCACCAACTACACCAGAAGCCTGTGCTTCAAGGTGGCCTCCGGCGGGTCCGCTGTTCAGTACATGTCCCCGGACAAGAAAACAATGCAGTCCGTGTTCCTGAAAGACAGCACGGTGGTGCATGCTCCGGACATGGGCAAATACAGCGCCTCAAACCCCGACACCTATCAGGTGCTGGCCAGCAATGTGGGCAAGCTGTCGTTCTCCAGCGGGGCCGATGCGCGGCTGACGATGAGAATATCGCTGGCGAGCGCGTCTTCGTCCTCCTCCAGCGGCAAGAGCCTGTCGGGAGCGTCCAGGAAGGCCCTTTCCGGCTCTGACGGAAGCAGCAGCGACGGAAGCACGACTGCCGCCACGGAGCAAAGCGACCTTCAGACCTCCGTGCTGCCGGACAGCGCCAACGGCCAGACGGCACAGAATGTGGTGAACTAGGTTCCGGGCCGCGCTGTAAAGGAAGGCTCGCTCCGGCGACAGCAGCAGTGGATATTCAGGGCGGGA
Source organism: Elusimicrobiales bacterium (assembly GCA_041651175.1). Taxonomy (NCBI): domain Bacteria; kingdom Pseudomonadati; phylum Elusimicrobiota; class Elusimicrobia; order Elusimicrobiales; species Elusimicrobiales bacterium. The sequence goes on from JBAZJT010000017.1 coordinate 34,399, forward strand.
GCTATGCAAACGCATAGCTCCCGCCCGCGTTGTTTCCCGACACGCGCGCGCGTTCCAGGCAGCAGCAGCGACGCGCAAAGCCGCAGCCCTTCAAATGCTCCGTCATCCGGCGCACGCCGTAGAACGGGGTGTCGGTATACTGCTCGTCGAGAAGCCGCATCAGCGTAATGTCGCGCGGCTTCGGTTCCGCCGGTTTGTAATGCAGCGTCGACCAGCTTATGCCCAAAAGCCGCGCCTGCTGGCGCATGCTTAACCTGAAAACTTCAGTAGCCCGTGCTTTTGCCAATGAAAGCCGGGAATGTTTTTGTGCCTGATTTTAGTGGACACAAATACAGTTATTTCTCGGCAGGAGGCATTGCCGATAACGCCCCTAAGTATTGCCGATATTTTGCCGATAACTGGTAGGCACGGTTTCTGTTGGCGGCGTTTTTGACGGTTAGAATGGAGGCTTCCGTCCATTCCTTGAGGAGCAGCCGAGTCATACGGTCTGATAGTCCCAGCAGCTTTGACACATCACTGGCAGATATGGTCTCCGTCTGCACGAATAGGCCCAATACGGCTCTGGCACGCTTATCCAGTTTACGCAGCGGCCCAGGCTCCGCCTTGATGCCTTTTTGAGCCAAGGCCAAGGCTTCTTTGTGCACCGATTGAAACACCTGCGCTAGAGTCTTGGTAAAATACTCCAGCCAAGGAGTCAGTTCAGCATCCGCGCGGCCTTCGTAGTAGTTATGATGCGGGTGGACCGAAAGCGCATTGTAGTAGCCATTCAGGTCGCGTGCATGGTGTTCTTCCAGCGATATAAAGCCGTTTAGGCCATACCCGCCGCGATGCAGGATAAACGTGGCTAAAAGCCGCGCAGTGCGGCCATTCCCATCGTAATAGGGATGGATAGTGACAAACTGGTAATGAGCCATACCGGCGATTATTGGGGTCGGAACGCCGTCCTTTTCAGCCTTGTTTACCCACTTCACCATGTCCGTCATCAATTCGGAGACATCTTTTGATTCCGGAGGCAAATAGATGATTGCATTGCTTCCGGCTTCGCGTATGACGTTCTGCCCGTCCCGATAAGGCGTAGGCTTGGCGCGCTTGCCATACTCAACGAGCGCGTGGATTTGGCGGATTAGCTCTTCCGTGACTGGCTTACCAGCATCTGCCCATTCCTCAACTCGTAAAAGCGCGTTCCAGTAGTTGCGGACTTCTTTTACATCGCGTTCCCGGCCATGAAAAGAAACCTTGGCGTTTTGCAGGACTTCCTTAGCTTCTGCAAGCGTCAGTCGATTGCCTTCAATACGCGTGGAATAATGGGTGGAACGTAGCCTTGCCTGCTCACGGAGAGCGGTTTCAATAGCAATGGGGATGTGCATGCCGGACAACGCTGCCTTAACAAACCCTATGTCCATTAAGGCCCGCGCTATCGGATTAGTAATGGCAAAATTCGGTTTAAACATGTCTATATATCAGTCTACAATTTTCCCGCAAGCCCAGCCAGCCGACAAAATCATTGAGCGAAACACACGAAAAGGCTCTGGAACAAGGCGGGAACAACTACCGGAAACTTTTTTGTTCCCTTTTCGTTTGTTTCGTGGTTTGATGCCGTTTTCGCTGTCGTTTGCCAAATACACCACGGCTTTTCAAAAAACGGGGGATACCGTATTGATAATTATGCTGGAAAAAAAAGCGGTTTCGGTGTATAATTCTCATATATGCCCGTACTGATGGAAAACGCCAGCACGGATCGCCGGAAATACCAGAGGATAGACACGCTTTATGTGGTGCGCTGCGAACGCGCGCCTTCCGTGCAGGACAACGGCCTGGCCGCAGAATCCGTGACAAAAAATGTCAGCGCGGGCGGACTGCTGTTTGAGTCCCGCATGCCGTTTGCCATCGGCGACCGGCTGGACATGGAAATCAAGTTCCACGGCCCCGACGGCGGGGACGAGAGATGCTCCGCCTCCGGCGCGGTGGTGCGGGTGGAAAGGCTGGACGAATGGAGCTACGACATCGCCGTGTCATTTACCGAAATAGACAATATCGCGCGCTGGAAGCTGATGAAAGCCGTCTACAATGAGCAGCCATAGCGGCGAGGAAATAGAATTCAAATGGGCGGTCTCGTCCCCGAAGCAATTCGGGGATTTTTTACGCGCCGCCGCCGCGCTGGGGGCCGCGTCCGCCCCGCCCCGCCGCGTTAAAAACACGGATTATTATCTGGACACCGCAGGCCGCGCGCTTGAAAAATCCGGCGTTACCTGCCGGCTGCGCGCCTCCTCCGCGGGGTTTGAGCTTACCGAAAAATCCGCTTCAAGAATAAAAGGCGGGCTGGCCCGCCGCGCGGAGCATAATTTCCCGCTGCCCGGCGTAAAGGACGCGCGGGGCGCGCTGGAGCTGATACGCTCGGTTTACCGCCATCCGGCGGCCAGGGGCAGGACACTGGAAACGCGGTTCCGCATTGAAAACGGCAGGCGGCAGTTTGCGCTTTCGCTGCCGGGGAAATTCCGGGCGCAGGCCTGCTTTGACAATGTCATGATTTTCGCCGGGCCCAAAACCGTGGGCATGAGGGAGATAGAGCTTGAATTCAAAAACGGCAGGCTGCGGAAATTCCTGGATTTCTGCCGCGCCGTCACGGAAAAATCGGGCCTGAGCCCCGCCAGAATGTCCAAGGTCGCCACCGCCCGCGCCGCACTGAAATACCTGCATTGAGAGGATACCTATGGAAGCCGCTCTGGATAAAATCAGTTCTTACGTGTGGGGGCTGCCGCTCATAATACTGCTGTTCGGGACGCATCTGTTCCTCACTTTCCGGCTGGGATTTATTCAGAGGCATCTGCTGCGCGCCATCAGGATTTCCTTCAGCTCCAAAAAAGAGGGCGACGGGGAAATATCGCATTTCGCCTCGCTTATGACGGCGCTGGCCGCCACCATCGGCACCGGCAATATCGTGGGCGTGGCCGCCGCGGTGGCGGCGGGCGGGCCGGGAGCGGTGCTGTGGATGTGGCTGACCGGCGTCTTCGGCATGGCGACAAAATATGCCGAGGCGCTGCTGTCCGTCAAATACCGCGTCGCGGACGCACAAGGCCGCATCTCCGGCGGGCCGATGTATGTGCTGGAGCGCGGCCTCGGCTGCAAATGGCTGGGAACGGCTTTTGCCGCGTTCACCGCCGTGGCCGCGTTCGGAATCGGCAACATGGTGCAGTCCAATTCCATAGCCGGGCTGGCAAAGGAAACCTTCAACATAAACCCGGCGCTCTCCGGCGCCGTGCTGTGCGCGCTTACCGCGCTGGTCATTCTGGGGGGCATCAAATCAATAGCCGCAATCTGCGAAAAACTGGTGCCGGTCATGGCAATCGGCTATGTGGCGGGCTGCCTCTACATACTGGCGGCGAATTTCGGCGCGCTGCCGGGGACAATCGCGCTGATATTCAAAAGCGCGTTCTGCGGCCAGGCGGCGCTGGGCGGGTTTCTGGGCGCGGGCGTCAAAGAGGCCATGCGCTACGGCATCGCGCGCGGGCTTTTTTCCAACGAATCCGGGCTGGGCAGCGCGCCGATAGTGGCCGCCGCCGCGCAGACCCGCAGCCCCGTGCGGCAGGCGCTGGTATCCTCCACCGGCACGTTCTGGGACACCGTGGTCATCTGCCTGCTGACGGGGCTTGTCGTGGTCGGCTCCGGGCAGTGGCAGGCGGGGCTAAAGGGTGCGGCGCTAACCAGGGCGGCGTTCGGCTCCATACCGCATGTCGGCGCGTTCATACTCAATTTCGGCCTTTTCACTTTCGTGTATTCCACCATACTGGGTTGGGAGTATTACGGCGAGAAGGCGGTGGAATACCTCTTCGGGCCCAAAGCCGCCTTCCCCTACCGGCTGGCCTGGGTGGCGGCGGTGATGGCGGGGGCGGTGGTGTCCATGCCGGCGGTCTGGGCTTTCGCCGACATCGCCAACGGCTGCATGGCGCTGCCGAATATAATATCGCTGCTTGCGCTGGCCCCCGTCGCCGCGGCGGAGACCAAGAGCTATTTCGCCGCGCCGGACTCCGCGTCGGACTAAATTTGATAAGATTAGCATGAACGGGCCGCCAGGCTCTAAAGGAGACGCGATGAAAATACTCATTCTCGGCGTGAACGGTTTTATCGGGCACCACCTCACCAAAAAAATTCTGGACGCCACCAACTGGGAGGTCTACGGCATGGACCTGTCGGCGGACAGGCTAAAACCCATGCTGGACCACAAGCGCTTCCATTTCGCCGAGGGCGACATCTCCGTCAACCGTGAGTGGATAGAGTTTCACGTCAAGAAATGCGACGCCGTGCTGCCGCTGGTGGCGATAGCCACGCCGAAACTCTACATCAAGGACCCGCTGCGCGTTTTTGAGCTGGATTTCGAGGAAAACCTCAAAGTCGTGCGCTATTGCGTTAACCACAAAAAGCATCTGATTTTCCCCTCCACCTCCGAAATCTACGGCATGTGCCCGGACGAGGAATTTGACGAGGACAAGTCCAATCTGGTCGTCGGGCCGATACGGAACCAGCGGTGGATATACAGCGTCTCCAAGCAATTGCTGGACCGCGTCATCTGGGGCTACGGGCAGAAGGCGGGGCTGCGCTTTACCACGTTCCGTCCCTTCAACTGGATAGGCCCGGGGCTGGACAGCCTCAACGCCGCCAAGGAAGGCTCCTCCCGCGTGCTGACGCAGTTCATGTGGAATATACTGACCGGCAAGCCGCTGCATATAGTAAACGGCGGCGCGCAGCGGCGCTGCTTCACCTATATCTCCGACGGGGTGGACGGGCTTATGGCCATACTCTCCCACAAGGGGGACGACCATATCGGCGAGATATTCAATTTCGGCAACCCGGTCTCCGACATCTCCGTGCGCGAACTGGCCGAGACTCTGATGCGGCTCTACAACGCGCATCCGCTGCGCCCTAAAAACCTGCCCGCGCCGCGCATAGAGGACGTCTCCGAGGAGAATTACTACGGCAAGGATTACCAGGACATGGCGCGGCGCAAGCCGGCCATAGCCAAGGCCCGGCGGATACTGGGCTGGCAGCCGAAAGTGGGTTTTGAAGACGCCGTCTCGCTGACGCTGGATTATTACCTCAAGCTCTATCACGAAAGCCTGTCGGAAACCGAGCTGGAGGATAATGCCGAGCTGTAAAATCTCGCTGAAACTGGATATAGACACGCGCCGCGGAATGGAAGAGGGCCTGCCGCGGCTGCTTGGCCTGTTCGCGCGCAGAAAACTGCGCGCGTCTGTTTTTTTCAGCTACGGCCCGGACGAAAGCGGCAAAGCGGTAAAACGGATTTTCACAAAAAAGGGTTTTCTCAAGAAAATGTTCCGCACCAATGCGGCGAAGCTTTACGGGTTCAGGACCATGCTCTACGGCACGCTGCTGCCCGCGCCGCTTACCGCCGCCGCGCTGCCGGAACTGGTAAAAAGAACCCGCGGCGAGGGGCATGAAACCGGCGTCCATGCGTGGAGCCATGTCCGCTGGCAGGACGAGCTGGACAATCTTTCGCGGGAGGAAATCTCGCGCGAGTTAGAGCTGGCCGTCCGCGCGCACCGCGAAATAACAGGCGCGGAACCGGAAGGTTTCGCCGCGCCGGCATGGCAAATCAGCGCCGCCGCGCTGGAGGCGCTCTCCGGCTACGGCTGGAAATACATTTCAACCGCAAGGGGCAGCGCCCCCGCGCGGTTTGCCGTCAACGGCGCGCCCGCCGCCTTCCCGGAAATACCGACCACAATGCCCACTTTGGACGAAATACTGGCCTGGAACGATATGACCGAGCAATCCGCGCTGGAGCATTTGTCCGGCTGCGCCAAACCGGACGCGCTAAACGTCTACACCCTGCACGCCGAGGCCGAGGGGCTGGCCTATCTTGGTTTTTTTGAAAAACTTCTGGAGCGCTGGTCCGCCGCCGGCTGCGAATTCGCCACCCTGGCCGAAACCGCGCGCGGCATAAACCCGGGCGGCATTGCGGCCTCCCCCCCGAAACGGGGCGAACTGCCGGGCCGGGCCGGAACCGTGGCTGTCTGCTGATATGGACTGCGAAACCCTCTCCGCCAAATATAAAAGCTATATGCCGGACGGGGACGTCGGCCTGCTGGAAAAGGCGTATCTTTATTCCGAGGAGGCGCATTCGGCGCAGAAGCGCGCCTCCGGCGAAAAATATTTCATCCACTGCTACGCCGTGGCAGACATACTGCTGGATTACAAGCTGGACCTGCCCACCGTCTGCGCCGCGCTGCTCCACGACGTGCTTGAGGACACCGCGATATCGGTGGAGCAGTTCCAGAAGGAATTCGGCGAGGAAATCACCCGCCTGGTGCAGGGCGTAACCAAGATAGAGAAATTCAAATTCTCCTCAGCCGACGAGGAAACTGCCGAGAACTGGCGCAAGATGCTCATGGCTATGGCGGCGGACCTGCGCGTTATCCTGATAAAACTGGCGGACCGGCTGCACAACATGCGCACGCTGGAATACCTGCCGCGCGAGCGGCAGGAGGCCATCGCATACGAGACCATCACCCTCTACGCGCCGCTGGCGCAGCGGCTGGGAATGTTTGCGCTCAAGGCGGAACTGGAGGATTTGTCCTTCCGGGCCCAGCACCCGCAGGAATTTGACGACCTCTCCCGCCAGCTGGAAAGCACGCAGCAGCACAGGCTGCAAATCCTGGAAAGCTTCAAAGCGGAGCTGGAAAAGCATCTCGCCCAGCACGGTATCCCGCACCGCGTGCTGGCGCGCACTAAAAACGCCTATTCGCTCTACCGCAAGATGAAAACCCAGAGCCGCTCCTTTGAAGACATACAGGATTCGCTGGGCGTGCGGATAATAACCGACTCCGTGGCGGACTGCTACGCGCTGCTGGGCTTTGTGCATTCGTATTTCAAGCCGGTGGCCGGCTCTTTCACCGACTATATCGCGCTGCCCAAGATGAACCTTTACCAGAGCCTGCACACCACGGTGGTTTCCTCCACCGGAAATATCGTGGAGGTGCAGATACGCACCGAGGAGATGCACCGCACCTCCGAATACGGCATAGCCGCGCACTGGCGCTACAAGCTGGGCAAGGCGGGCCGCGACGCGCATTTTGACGAGAAAATCAACTGGCTGCGCCACTGGATAGAATGGCTGCAGGACCTGACCAGCCCCCGCGAATTTCTGGAAAGCCTGCGCACCGACATGGAATTGCAGCAGGTGTTCATATTCACCCCGAAGGGCGAGGTGAAGGCGCTGCCCAAGGGCGCGACCCCGCTGGATTTCGCGTTCATGGTGCATTCGGAAGTGGGCGAGCATTGCTTCGGCGCCAAGATAGGCGGCAAAATGGTGCCGCTGGATTACGAGCTTAAAAGCGGCGACATCTGCGATATTCTGACGCGCAAAAACAGCTCGCCCCGGCCCGACTGGCTTAAAATGGTCAGGACGGGGCGCTCGCGCTCCAAAATCAGGAAATACCTGCGCGAGCATGGTTTGGGAGAGGAGGTCTAATGAATAAAAGCGAGGCGGATTTGCTAGCGGAAGCAGCCGCGATATGCGGCAGAACCCCGGGGATGCCGCAGCCCCCGCCGCCCGGAGTTCCGCTCACCCCCCAGGCGGAAGCCGCACTGATATCCTCCAGATGCTGGAGCTGCCACTGCATCATAAGCATCTCGGACAACTACTGCCGGCACTGCGGCAAGGGCCAGGGCGACAATATCCCGTGGCGGTACAAGCACCAGGGAATAATATTCTACACGCTGATTATCGGCCCGTTCTCGCTTGTTTTCGTGTGGAAATCGCCGCTGCTGTCCAGAACCGCCAAAATAGTCTACACCGTGCTGCTCTGCGCCGCCACCTGGTTGCTGTACACTAAAATCAAGGACGCCGTTTACACGGCTATGTCGGCCTACACCGGCTCCCCGGACCTGTTCAGCGGCGGAATGTAACGCCCCTCAAAATCAAAGCCCCCATCCGCCGCTGGCGGACGGGGGCGCTGTTTTGCAGACTCAATATCAACTGGGCGGATTGCCCACCACGCAGATGCTGGTCGAGCTTTTGCCGTAGCTTTTGACTTCCGCGAAGATCTTCTTTGACGCCTCCAGCGAAACGCGCACGCAGCCGTGCGAGGCCGGGCGGCCCAGCTTGCTCTCGGACTCGGTGGCGTGAACGGCGATATTGCCGTTGAAAAACACCGAATTGGGCATGGGCGCGTTGCCGTAAAGCGATGAGCGGTGATGCGCGTCCAGGAAATCCGGCCTGTAGCATCTGCCGCTGCCGGGGGTGCGGTGGCCCTTCACGCCGGAGGATATAAGGAACCGCTCGCTAATCGTGGGCGAGACTATGGTCAGATTCTGGTCCGAGAGATTGACCAGTATCCGCACGCTGGCCCGCTGCGCCTTGTCATTGGGGATAAGCTGCCGGACAAGCGGCTCCTCATCAAGCCCGAAGGCGGCGCCGACTTCCCAGGGGTCGCGCTCGTCTATAAATCTGCCGGGGTTGGCAAACGCCTCGCGGCGCAGCCGCTCAACCGCGGAAGGCTCCAGCTTGAAACCCTCCACAGCCTCGCTCATGCCGGGCACATCCGGCGCCTGCCATTTTTCGCCGCCGGGCAGCAGCCTTGACGCAACTCCGGCTTTGCCGCCGTCAAAAATTCCCTCAACCGCCTGCGCGCGCGCCGCGGGAACCGCAACGGCGGCAATGGCCGCGCACACGACAATTTTAACGATAGTTTTCATTCATGTCCTCCCTTGTGATGTAAATTATCGCACAAGCCCGTTTTGCGCGCATGAGCCTAAAGTCCCATGCCGGTTTGGTATGGACGGGAGGGCGCGGCGTTTTATATAATAAATGGAGAGAGGTAGACTGCAATGAAATCAGGCATTCATCCGAGATATGTCATATCAACCGTAACCTGCGCTTGCGGCAACAGTTTTGTCACCCGCTCCGTGAAACCGGAGATAAAGCTGGACATTTGCGCGGCTTGCCATCCGTTCTTCACCGGCAAGCAGAAGCTGCTCGACACCGCGGGCCGCGTGGAGAAATTCCAGAAACGTTTCGCCGCCACCGAGGGCAAAACGATAGTGCGCGAGAAAAAGGCCGCCGTCGTGGTCAAGACCGGCGTTACCAAGGCGCGCAGCCTTAAAACCACACCGCACGCCAAGCCCATGGACGCTAAAGCCGCCAAGGCCGCCAAGAAATCAGAAAAGAAAGCTGCCAAACCGGACTCCGCGCCCGCGCCGGCAAAATAGACGCATTCCGCCGAACCGCCCGCTTTTCATGAAAGCGGGCGGTTCGGATTTTTTAGAGCCTGTCTAAAATCTTCATTCGTCGCGAAACCGGCGATTTCGGCCTGCGGCGAAGCGGCGCGAGGCGCGCGCACTGCTGAGAAGCCGTGCGTAAGCCGAGTGCCGCGAAGCGGCAGGCCGAAATCGCCGGTTGCAGCAGAATACGGAGAGTTTAGACAGGCTCTTATGGATACTTCCCGTTTCATAGCGGAATGCAGGGATATAGAAACCAAACTCTCCGCCGGCAATATCGCGCCGGAGGAGTTTGCCGCGCTGTCAAAGCGGCACGCCTGGCTTAAACCGCTTTCCGACAAGCTGGCCGCTCTGGCCAAACTGGAAAGCGACATTGCCGGCGCGCGCGAGATGGCCTCCGGCCCGGACCGGGAACTGGCCAAACTCGCCGCCGAGGATATAGCCCTGCTGGAAGCCGAAAAGCCGCCGCTTGAGGCGGAAATCAAGACCCTGCTCATCCCGCCGGACCCCAAAGACTCCAAAAGCGTCTATCTGGAAATCCGGCCCGGCGCTGGCGGCGACGAGGCCGCGCTATTTGCCAGCGAACTGCTGCGCGCCTATACCCGTTTCGCGCAAAACAAGGGCTGGAAGGCCGAACTGCTGGAATTCACGCCGGCGGCAACGCCGAAAGGCTGCAAATTCGCCTCGCTTTATATAAAGGGCGAGGGAGCCTATTCGCTGCTGCGCGAGGAGGGCGGCGTCCACCGCGTCCAGCGCGTGCCGGACACGGAAGCGTCGGGGCGGGTGCACACTTCCACCTGCACGGTGGCCGTCATAGCCGAGGCCGACGATGTAGACATCGTCATCAATCCCCAGGATTTGCAGCTGGACACCTGCCGCGCCGGCGGCGCGGGCGGACAGAACGTAAACAAGGTGGAGACCGCCGTCCGAATCACCCATCTCCCCACCGGCATAGTGGTGCAGTGCCGGCAGGAACGCTCGCAGGGCCAGAACCGCGAGCGCGCCATGAAAATGCTCAAGGCCAAGCTGGCCGCCATAGCCGAGGAAACCAAGCAGCGCGAACTGGCCGCCGCGCGCAAGACGCAGGTCGGCACCGGCGACCGCTCCGAGAAAATCCGCACCTACAATTTCCCGCAAAGCCGGGTAACGGACCACCGGCTGGAGCGATCGTGGCACAACATAGACGAGATAATGGAAGGCAGCTTTGAAGAGATTTTTGACGCCCTCAGAAAAGCCCGCGTTGAGGAAAGGCTCAAAGAGCTGCAATGAGCTTCTCCGCGAAGGCGCGCTCCGCCTGCGCTCCGCCGGCATAACCGAGCCGGAGCAGAATGCGCAGTGGCTTTTGTCGCTGGCGGCGGGCATTCCCCGGCTGAATCTGCTGGCATTCAGCCATAACATCCCCCCCCGGCAATCCGCGGAATTTTTCAGGCTGATAAAAAAGAAAGCCTCCGGCCTGCCGCTGGCCTATATCGCGGGGGAACAGCCCTTCATGGGCATGAGTTTCCGCATAAGCCGCCATGTCCTGATTCCCCGGCCTGAAACCGAGGGGCTTGTGCGGCTGGCCCTCAAAATCCTGCCGCCGAAGGCGGACATCCTTGAAATCGGAACCGGCAGCGGCTGCATAGCCTGCTGCCTGGCAATGGCGAGGCCGCGCGCGCAAATAACCTCCTGCGACATTTCCGCGCGCGCGCTTTCCGTGGCCGCCACCAACGCGCGCGCGCTGGGCTGCGGAGTGCAATTCATCAAAAGCGATTTGTTTACGCGCGTAAAAGGAAAATTTGACGCAATCATCTCCAACCCGCCTTATGTCAGGACCGGCGATATCAACGCCCAGCGGGAGCTGGAATACGAGCCGCGCGCGGCATTGGACGGCGGGGCGGACGGGCTGGACTGCATGCGCAAAATCGCGGCGCGCGCAGCCGGATTTATAAATCCCGGAGGGTTTTTGCTGCTTGAAATCGGCTATAATCAGTGGGAAGCCGTCCGGCGCATGCTGGCTGCGGGCGGCTTCGGGAAAATCCGCGCGTTCAGGGACGATTGCGGGATAAAACGTTTTGTCATGGCCAAAATCTGATGGATGCGTTCATAATCAACGGCGGCGCGCCGCTAAAGGGCGGGGTAAAGGCGGACGGCTCCAAAAACGCCGCGCTGCCGGCATTGCTGGCCTCCTTGCTGACCGACGGGGAATGCGCCGTCTCCGGCATGCCGCCGCTGCGCGACATCCGCACGGCCCTGCGGCTGCTGGAGGCCCTGGGCAAAAAAACGGTTTACGAAAACGGCGCGGCGCGCATACTCTGCGGCGGCAAAACCGCCACGGACGCGCCCTACGACCTGGTAAAGCAGATGCGCGCCTCCGCGCTGGCGGCGGGGCCGCTGCTGGCAAGGTTCGGGCGGGCGCGCGTTCCGCTGCCCGGCGGCTGCGCCATCGGCCTGCGCCCGCTGGACATTCACATAAAGGCTTTTGAACGGCTGGGCGCCAGCGTCCGGACACGGGACGGCTGCCTGGAACTTTCCGCCCGGAAACTGGAAGGCGCGCGCATAAAATTCCCCTTCCCCAGCGTGGGCGCCACTGAAAACGCCATGCTCTGCGCCGCGCTGACCCCCGGTCTTACCGTGCTGGAAAACCCCGCGCTGGAACCGGAGATAGACGATTTGATTTCCTGCCTCAACGGGATGGGCGCCTTCATCCGCCGCGAGAAAAACGGGGATATTTCCATAAACGGCGTCAAAAAGCTGCGCGGCGCAAACCATGCCGTCATGCCCGACAGGGTGGTTGCCGGAACCTGCCTTGTGGCCGCCGCGGCCACCGGCGGGGAAATAGACATCTCGGATTGCAGGCCGCGGGACATGCGCGCGCTGCTGGCGGCCCTGGCCAAATCCGGCGCACGGATAAAGACCGGCGCAAATTCGGTATCGCTGAAAGCCCCCAAAAGCAGGCCGCTGCCGGCGGGCATAACAACCAGGCCGCATCCCGGATTCCCCACCGATTTGCAGCCGCAGTGGATGGCCTACATGTGCCGCGCCGCCGGCTGCTGCCGGGTGCGCGAGACCATATTTGAAAACCGCTTCATGCACGCCGCCGAACTTGCGCGCATGGGCGCAGACATTCGGGTGAAGGGAAACTGCGCCGCCATAAGCGGCGCGGCGCGGCTATCGGGCGCGGAGGTGATGTCGTCTGACCTGCGGGGCGGGGCCGCGCTGGCCGTGGCCGCGCTGTCCGCCGGGGGCCGTTCCGTGGTGCAGCGGGTGTACCACATAGACAGGGGCTATTTCCGGCTGGAAAACACATTTTCCGCGCTGGGCGCGGACATAAGGCGGGTGAACTTATGAACGAGAGAATGAAACTGCTGTCCTCCATAATCAGCAAACTGCGCGCGGCGCTGCCGGAAGGCGAGGCCGCGCTGTGGCAGGCCTTCATCAAAGCGATGAGCGAGGCTTTCCGCTGCGAGGCCGCCAGCTACTTCAAGGCCGATACCGAACACCGGACGCTGACGCTGCAATACGCGCTGGGCGTCTGCGCCGGAGAGGTAACCGACATGACCATAGGCTACGAGGGCGTGGTCGGCTCCGCGGCGATAAACCTCAAGCCGATAATAGCAAACGACGTCTCCAAATCCCCCGAATTCTGCGACAAGCTAGACAAGTCCACCGGCTTTCAGACAAGGGCCGTGCTGTGCGCGCCGGTTATAAACACGGGCGAGCTGATGGGCGTTATAGAGCTTATAAACCCGCAGTCCGGCTCGTTTACCGACGCGGATATGGAACTGGCAGGATTTCTGTGCCTTTCCGTGGCAAGGGCAATTTCGGAAATGCGCAATTCGCCCTGAGAACCCGCCAGGAACTTCCGCCTCCCGCCGCGCGCGGAGCGCCCGAAATTAAAAAACCGACATTAAAAGAGGCGACATTATGGGGACTGTTTATTCCGACATAAGCCGCACTGCGGGACATACGCCGCTGGTGCGCATCAACCGCCTGACGGAAAATTCCGGCGCGACCGTGCTTGCGAAGCTGGAATCGCGCAACCCGCTTTCCAGCGTCAAGGACCGCGTGGGAGTCGCAATCATAGACGATGCGGAAAAGCGCGGCCTTATAAAAAAAGACACCGCAATAATAGAGCCCACCAGCGGCAATACCGGCGTCGCGCTGGCGTTCATTTGCGCGGCGCGCGGATACCGGCTGATACTGACAATGCCAGACACCATGAGCGCCGAAAGACGGCAGATTCTCAAAATCCTCGGCGCAGAGCTTGTGCTTACCGAAGGCGCCAAAGGGATGAAGGGCGCGGTGGAAAAAGCCGAAGATCTTAACAAAGCCATCTCCGGCAGCATCATCGCCGGGCAGTTTTCAAACCCCGCCAATCCCGAAATGCACCGCAACACCACGGCGCGTGAAATCCTGGACGATACCGGCGGCAATGTGGACTATTTCGTCGCCGGAGTGGGTACCGGCGGCACGATAACGGGGGTGGGCGAGGTTTTGAAGGCGAAAAACCCGGCGGTAAAAATAGTGGCGGTGGAACCGGCGGATTCCCCTGTGCTTTCCGGCGGCAGGCCCGGCCCGCATAAAATACAGGGCATAGGGGCGGGATTTATACCCGCGGTGCTTAACCGGAAAATAATTGACGAAATCGTAACTGTAACCGCCCCGGACGCCGGCGACACCGCGCGCCGCCTGGCCCGGAAAGAAGGCATTCTCGCCGGCATTTCCGGAGGCGCGGCCATGTGGGCGGCATTGCAAATCGCGCAAAGGGAGCAGGCCCGCGGCAAAACCATAGTAACCGTGCTGCCGGACACTGGCGAGCGTTATCTTTCCACTTGGCTGTTCGGCAATGCCGCATAGCGGCTCCGGTCATTGTAAAAAAAACTGTTTCGTGGGATAATATGCCAAACGGAGGCAATTCATGACAAAATCAATCATAATGGCGGCGCTTGCCGCTTTCGCCGCGCCCGTGTGCGCGGCGGCAGGTCCTGCCGCAGGCGTCCCGGCGGCATTGAGCATAACCCGTTCCGGCATAGCTAAAACGGAAGTGTCAATGCCCGGCGCGCCGCGCGCCGCGGCCAACCCGGAGGCCGGACTGGCCTTCGCCAGAAACGTAATCACGCTCAAGGCGGCGCATGCGCCCGCCTCCGGCAAGGCCACCGTGGTAGCCAGAATAAAGTATCCCCCGCTGCGCGACGTGCATCTGACACCATCTATTGGCTTTACCGCCGCAAAAAAAACAGAGGTATACGTTTCCGGCGCGGGAGCGTCCAACTGCGTGTCCTCCGCCCATAACTGCGACGGGGTGAACAAGTATTACGTCATATTCAACACATCCGGCAGGATATTCGGCGCCAATGCCTATCATCTGGCGACTTCCGGCAGCAAAGATATCCTGTTTCCGGGAGAGACGGAGCCCTGCACGGTCAGCATCCAGCCGGACATATTCACGCCCGCAAACAGCATCGTGGACGTAACGCAGAACGGCAGTTCGCTGTTCCGCGCCACAGCCAAGCAGGTGGGAGAGGCCGTGTCCGCCAAAGGCACGCAATTGACGCTTAGCCAAAAATACGTCCTGTTCTACGGCACCGACTTGCTGGAGGACCAGTATCTGGACGTGCATTTCGCCGGCAAGGACAAGACGTCTTTCATATTCGTCCCCGCCGCCGACGCCATGAAGAACTACTTCATGCCGGAATCCGCGGTTACCCGGGAAGGCGTCACCTTCCAGGGCTTTGAAAGCGGCTATATATTCAGGAAGACTGCGGACGGGTATCTGGAAATACTCTCCCGCTGAAATGTTCCGCACGCAAAACGCAAAGCGCGCGCCCGCACGGGCGCGCGCTTTGCGTTTTGCCAGGAAACTGCAGTTGGACAGCGGAATATTCGGCGGGCGGTTCAGCATTTTCTAATTGAATAATGAGCCTGAAATCTCTCGTCGTGGCTCCGTCGGGATATTTTTTGCCATGCCTCCCGTTTTGATTGATTTTACCGTGTCTTTTTCCTCCGCTTCGCGCAGAATTCTG
>JBAZJT010000018.1 GCA_041651175.1 Elusimicrobiales bacterium
TGAACCGCCCCGTAACGATAACCGCCCCCGGCGGGACGCAGTTCCAATTCACCTACGACGCCGCAGGCCGCAGAACGCGCATGGACATGGGCGTGGCGGTAGCGGCGGAATATGTTTACGACGCCGCCAATCAGCTTACCGGAATAACCTACCGCCGGAAAACCGACAATGCGGTAATCGCCAGCGTCGGCTACACATACGACAATGCCGGCAACCGCGCAACCATGGCTGACGATTTCGGCAGCCACGGATTCGCTTATGACGACCTGCACCGTCTGACAAGCGCGGTACACCCGTCCAGCGGCGCGCTGACGACGCAGAATGAAACTTTCGCCTACGACGCGGTAGGCAACCGCCAGTCGGATGCGGTACGCGCCGGTTACGCATACGACGCGGCGAACCGTCTGAATAGCGATTCGCTCTATACCTACAATTACGACAACAACGGCAACCTGACAACAAAAACGCGCATATCGGACAACGCGCAGACCGCATACATCTACGACGCGCAGAACCGGCTTACGCAAGTAAACCTGCCGTCGGGCTACAGCGAGACGCTCCGCTACGACGCAACAGGCCGTCGCATAGCAAAAACGATAACGCACAACAGCGAGACAATCCGGGAGCAGCATTACATCTACGACGGCGAGGACATCGCATTTGTAACCGACGCCGCCGGCGCACTGAAAAGCCTGTATACGCACGGCCCCGGCACGGATGAGCCGCTGATGTTAAGAAAAGGAGCAAGCGATTATTTCTTGCTGGCGGACGGCCTTGGCAGCATAATAGCGATAGCCGACCAGACGGGAACCGTGGTAGAGCGCACGCAATATCAGGCCTACGGCAGGCCGGTGTTCAAGAACGAGGTAACCGGCAGCACAAGCAGTTGGTCGCAGACGGGCAGTCTTTACAGCTACACCGCCCGGGAATGGGACGCCGAAACCGGCCTGTTCTATTACCGCGCCAGATACTACGCCCCCGACACCGGCAGATTTATCCAGAAGGACCCCATAGGCTTCAACGGCGGAGATACGAACTTGTATGCGTATGTGTACGATAATCCGATGAACCTAACAGATTCACTCGGCTTAAGCGCTGCCGATGTGGAAAGAATTAAGAGTATTTTCAATCGAACAGTGAATAGGATGAATAGGGAGAAAAAGCGTACTAGAATTTCACCGTTGAATAACTTGATATCGATTTTCCAAAGATTGGCACATGGGCGTTTTGGAAAACCGTATTTGTTTTGCTATGAACAGACTGATGAGCTTTTAGGTGCACTTAGGAAGGAACAGAAAAGGCAATCTTTTGATGATAAATGGGATTTTAACAATGTGAGCACCGAATTTCATGAGTATGCGGTTGCTTTGTCGCATAATCCAGTAGATCCATTTCTAAAACTGGATCCCTATTGGAATTTACTTAGAGAGGTTAACAGATGATAACTAAAAAAATCTTGTTTTTTTCAAACTTAGTAAGTGCGATTACAAGTGTTTTGTGCTTGTGTTTTGTGCTTTACGCCGGTCCATACATAATTAGATATCCAGGTTTCATATTTAAGAAATTGCTGGACAGCAACACTGGCAGTATAGCAGAACTGTTGCCAGAAACTGTTAGAAGGATGGATGCTTTACATTCATCTTCTGTATATTTTGTGGGAATCGTGATGGCAGAATTAATGATAATCGTTGGCATATCCTGTATGAATGTTTTTTTAGTGCATCGCTCATATCAGGAGGCCAGTAGAGATGAGAGGCAATAAATCATGGGTGAGCGATTATCAGCGATAAGAAGAACTGACACGTTAAGTTGGGTTGCTTGCGCTGTTAATTGCGCGAAAGGCAACAGTTTCGCGTTCGGCTACGATATCTTGGGCCGGCCGGCATCCGCGACTGGCCCCGACGGTCAGACGGCCTACGGCTACGACCTTGCAAACAATCTCACGAGCATAGAGGACCCGCGGACAAAGTTGCAATTCGGCTACAACGCGGCGGGAAGGGTAACGGCAACAAGCGCGCAGGACAAGATTGCAAACCTCGGCGGCGCGTTCACCTACACATACGACGCCGCCGGGAACCGGCTGGCGATGACGGCCTCCGGCTACACCTGGAGCTACAGTTACGACGCGCTGAACCGCCCCGTAACGATAACCGCCCCCGGCGGGACGCAGTTCCAGTTCACCTACGACGCGGCAGGAAGGCGCACGCGCATGGACATGGGCGCCGCTGTCGCCGCGGATTACGTCTACGACGCGGCAAACCAGCTTACCGGAATAACCTACCGCCGCAAAGCCGACAATGCGGTAATCGCGCAGGTTGGCTACACATACGACAATGCCGGCAACCGCGCAACCATGGCTGACGATTTCGGCAGCCACGGATTCGCTTATGACGACCTGCACCGTCTGACAAGCGCGGTACACCCGTCCAGCGGTGCGCTGACGACGCAGTCCGAGACCTTCGCCTACGACGCGGTCGGTAACCGCATGCAGGACGCGGTCCGCGCCGGTTACGCCTATGACGCGGCGAACCGTCTGAATAGCGATTCGCTCTATACCTACAATTACGACAACAACGGCAACCTGACAACAAAAACGCGCACATCGGACAACGCGCAGACCGCATACATCTACGACGCGCAGAACCGCCTTACGCAAGTAAACCTGCCGTCGGGCTACAGCGAGACGCTCCGCTACGACGCGACAGGCCGGAGAATCGCAAAAACGATAACGCACAACGGCGAAACAATTCGCGAACAGCATTACATCTACGACGGCGAGGACATCGCATTTGTAACCGACGCTGCCGGCGCGTTGAAAAGCCTGTATACGCACGGTCCCGGCACCGACGAGCCGCTGATGTTAAGAAAAGGCGCAAGCGATTATTACCTCCTTGCCGACGGCCTTGGTAGCATAATCGCCATCGCCGACCAGACCGGGAGCATCGCAGAGCGCGCGCAATATCAGGCATATGGCAGACCGGTGTTCAGAAACGAGGTAACCGGCAGCACAAGCAGTTGGTCGCAGACGGGCAGTCTTTACAGCTACACCGCCCGGGAATGGGACGCCGAAACCGGACTGTTCTATTACCGCGCCAGATACTACGCCCCCGACATAGGCCGTTTCATCCAAAAAGACCCCATAGGCTTCAACGGCGGCGATACAAATTTGTATGCGTATGTCGGGAATAGACCTAATAGATACATTGACCCCACGGGTTTAGTTCGCTGGGGTGATTTGGGCAATGCTTCTTTGGGGGCGGTTTCAAATGCTGCTGGTATAATCGGTGGAGCGGCTACTATTAGCGCATTTGGGTGGA
The DNA here is from genome assembly GCA_041651175.1 of Elusimicrobiales bacterium. Taxonomy (NCBI): domain Bacteria; kingdom Pseudomonadati; phylum Elusimicrobiota; class Elusimicrobia; order Elusimicrobiales; species Elusimicrobiales bacterium. Next base: position 3,318 of record JBAZJT010000018.1, read on the forward strand.
CTGGCATAGCTGGTATTACAGGTGGGGCCATCGCTTTGAAATCCGCTTATGGCTTGGGAGCAAATTTAGGCTTAATGGGGGAAGCCTTGTTGGATATGGACCCGACGTTTAAAGGCAGTTTGCTTGGGGAATTGGCGTATTTATATGACCCATGCAACAAAAGTTTGCAAAATCTCGCAACGGCAGCGGATCTTGGCATAGATTTACTGGGGTTGCAAGTGCCCAAGTATGTGACTATCCCAAATAAATATTGGGGAGGTGTGAGATTACTAGGCGGCGGCAAGATGGGAGATGTTTTTTACGGGCAAAAGGCGTTGGATGTGCTTGGTGGTGGTCAAGCGGTTAATGCAGCATTAATAGAAACTCGAGGCCACAAACAGAGGAGGTAGTATGATGCGGTTGCAGGAATTTTCGGAAAAGCATTTCTGTATTAGCGTAGAGGTGATGCATCCCGCGATATTTTCGACTATTGGAATTTTCGTGGGAAAGATAGCACTTGAAGTAATTACCCAACTAGGAAATATACACTTAAAATCCGAGACGAATATATTCACTTGGGTGATAATTTTCTCTCTGGCCGCGGGCGGTTTATCGTCATTGTGGATACTAAAGCCGCGTCTAAAAATGGGTGTGGCTGATAAACTGTTCTATTTTTTGCACGCGGGAGTATATTTTGCTTTGGCACTCTATGGTGTGATTGTGGAGATATGCTATCGCTAAGATGTTATTACCTGAATAGAGTCGACTGGATGGAAATGCGCTAATGGAACGCAAGAGAACAGCAATTTTAAGTTTACTTGTCGCGGCACTGTTAACCGCGCCGTATCTTCACGCCCGGACTCTGCCCAAATCTCCCACGCCCGAGACGTGCCAGTTGCCTTCCACGGAGGCTCCGTCGGACTGTCCGCGGTGCTACGACGAGGTGTCGGGCGGCGTTTCCGTCAGCGGCGATCCGGCGGTCTATGTCCCCAACTTCGCCGGGCCGGTGGATTTCCGGGTGTTCTACCTCAGCGAGAATTATGACATCGGCGACATCGGCAGGTCGTGGCGGACAAGAATATTTCAGATTAGAAATAGTGAAGGGAAGCCTATTTTTAGATTGGATGCTGATAAACGGGGATACATTATCGTCGGTGGCCTGAGATGAAACTACATAGGCCATGGGATGGTAGACTCTAAAATAGGGGAGCGCTATGAAAACGATAACAGTAGGTGGTTTTATGCAAGAGATGTCACACCAAAAAGCCGAACAATTGATACACATTTTTCAAGGGTTGTGTACTACAAAAAGAAAAGTGTTGTTTTTGACACAGTTACCGAGTGATTTAAAATCCAAAGTGTTTCAAAAGGTTGAATACAGTTCCTATAAAAATTGGCAAATTGGAATCATTGAAGTAAATGTATCCGGGGCAGATGACCTAATCCAGCGGTTGTGGAGTTGGTCATTTGGAACCCCCTTATTTTTTATTATTACCGATACTATATCCAGTGACGTTTTAGCAATAGCCAAGAACTGTGTTGATGATATTAGAAAAAATTTCAGGCAACGGCTTATTAGTTTTTTTAGAGGAGATGCTTATTCATTTTACTCTTCTGTTTTTTTAAAGCAGTTTGCCCTAGTGTTCGAAATGGGGCATGATGGTGAGACTTTAGAGATACATACAATTCAAAAAAATCCCAAGTTCGAAGAAATTCTAAATGGTTTATTAGGGTAATGGAAACAAAAAAGGGAATGAAAGGCATTAGGCGCAAGCGATTATCATCGATAAAAAGAACTGACCCGTTAAGTTGGGTTGCTTGCGTTGCTAATTGCGCGAAAGGCGGCAGTTTCACGTTTGGCTGCAATGGCAAGGGTATCTCCGCAGTATTAGATTTCAGATTGATTGGCGGTGTATATGGCAAATAATGGCAGGATGCTGATAAGCATGGCGGCAATATCGCTTGCGTGTCCGGTTTTGGTTGCCCGCGCAGCGGAGGTGAAGTATATCTCCTGCGATGAGCTTTCGGCGGTTATGTCCGGCGGCGCGGCGACCCCCATAGTGGCCGATGTGCGTGCGCGGGCGGATTACGGCATGGGGCATATAAAAGGCGCGGTATCCGCGCCGTTCAACCAGGTAACCTCCGCCGGGTGGCCGAAAACGGCGGACATTGTTGTTTATTGCGCGGGCGTGGGTTGTCCGCTGAGCGCAAACTGCGCCGCCCTGCTGGAGCGCGCGGGCTACGCGTCGGTCCGCGTGCTCAAGGGAGGATATGCCGACTGGAAAGCGCGCGGATATCCTGTAGAAGGGGATAGCGGCGCGGCGGCGCAAAAGACGGTCTGCGGCGCAATACAGCCTGCGGAGCTGTATGCGATAATCAAATCTTCGCCCGCCGCCGTAACCGTGCTGGACATCCGGCCCGATATGGAATATCGGGCGGGGCATATAGCCGGCGCGCGCAACGCGCCGCTTGAGGAGATTTTGAAGGCGTTCCCTGCGGTTCAGCAGGGGAGCGAGATTGTGCTTGCGGACAGGCAGCCGTCGCGGACCCAACAGGCATGCGAGGCGGCGGCAAAGGCGGGGATTCGGGCTAAACTGCTTAGCGGCGGCCCGGCGGTGTGGAATGCGCTGGGGTATCCGTTAAGCGCGGGAGCGGGGGATGGAAAATAAAAAATTCTCCATATTAAAGCTGTCTGCATGGCTGGCGCTGGCACTCGCGGCATTGCCGACGTGTCCGGGAATCGCTGTGTCCGGGACGGTGTGCGCGGTTGTAAATTTGCAGCTTAACCAGGAGGCCGCGTTGGAGCGGGAAGGCTTCATAGCCAAGCTGACGCTGACCAACAGCCTTGGCGACCTGCCGCTGAGCAATCTGCGCATAGATGTCGCCATAACCGATGCGGATGGCAACGCGGCGGACTCGCTGTTTTATTCCCGGGTTACGGATTTGCAGGGAGTGGGCGCGGTGGACGGGACGGGGCTGGTGCAGCCGTCGGCCAGCGCGGCGGTGCAGTGGCTGATAGTGCCTTCGCCAGGGGCGGGCGGCGGGGCGGCAGGCGGGGCAAAATACAATGTAAAGGCGCAGATGACATACAACACCGGCGGCGTCGCGCGGGTTACCACCACTTTCCCGGTTATAATCACGGTCAAGCCGCAGCCGCTTATACGGCTGGAGTATGTGCTTCCGTTCGAGGTATTCGGCGACGAACCGCTGACGCCGGAGGTCGCCGAATCCACAGTTCCGTTCTATCTGGGGGTGCGGGCGGTGAACGCGGGGTCCGGCACGGCGGTGAATTTCAGCATAGATTCGGCGCAGCCGGTCATAATGGATTCCAAGCAGGGACTGCCGGTGAATTTCATGATTGCAAATGCCTGGCTGCCCGGCGGCCAGCCGGCGGACAAGACGCTCAAAATCAACTTCGGCAATATCGCGCCGAATGTCAGCGCAATGGCGGCGTGGAGCATGGTCGCCTCCCTTTCCGGCAGGTTCACCAGTTTCGGCGCAAGCTTCACACACAGCGCCGCGCTGGGTGGGGCGCTGACCTCGCTGATAGACAGCGCCAGCACCTACACGCTTATCAAGGACGTTCTCGCAGACATGCCGGGGCGGGATTCGCAATTTGATTTTCTGATAAACAAAACAACGCCGCGCGAACAGATGGAAATTCTGCTTGCCTCCGGCCAGGATATCCAACCGGAATATGTGATGGAATCGGACCGCGCAGGCCTTTCGCCCGTGACCAACGTGCCGGCGCATCTGAACGGGACGCTTTCCGGTTCCAATGCGGTGCTGCATCTGGTCTATGACGCCGGCGTTTCAACCGGCGTCTGGATTCACGCATCGGTGCCGGCGCCGGCGGGCGGGCAGGCCGATATAGCCTCCGCCATGCGCGCAAACGGAAGCGTGATCAATCCCCGCGACATATGGGTAAGCAGGCATTTTGACAAGGCCTCGCTCTCGTATGTTTACCGGCTGCATATACTGGATTATGTGACGGAAGCCGCCCCGGATTATGCAATAACCTTCAATGCTTCTTTGCTGGATATGCCGCCTTCCGCAGTGGCGGATTTGTCGGCGGATGTGTCCGCCGGGGGCGTTGCGTTGCGCTGGACGGCTTCCGGCGAGGACGGTGCTGCCGGCGCCATTTACAACGGGAAAATAGCGGTGTTCCGCTCCACTGACACTGCGGCGGCGCCGCAGGCCGGCGCGGCGAACGTGGTTATATCCACCACGGTTCAGCCCGGCGCAGCGCAGTATTACGTTTTGGGCGATTTGCTGGGCAATGCCGCCTACCAAGCGCAGGTGTGGATGGCCGATGCGAGAGGCAATTATTCCGGTCCGTCCAACAAGGCGGTGTTTTTTACATATGCAAGGCAGCCATCGGATGTAGCGGTTTCGTCGGTTGCCACCACGGGGTTTTCGCTGGAATGGATAAACAGCGCCAATTTGCCGGGCGCGCAATACAGGGTAAAAGTTTCCTCGCAAGCGGGCGATGCGGGGTCGGAAAGCGGCTTTGCGGCCGATATAACTTCGTACACCTGCTCCGGTCTTGCGCCGGATGTTGATTACACGGCGTCGATACAGCCGCGGGATTTGGAAGGCCGCCTGTCGCCTTATTCCGACGCGGCGCATGTGACCACGTTGGCGAATGCTCCGGCTGCGGCGGATGCGCCGATTATAAACGTGGCGACCGGTTCCGTCGCAATAGCATGGAATGCAAACGGCAATCCGGCCCGGACTTTGTACCTTGTGCAGGCATCCACTGCGCCGGATTTCTCCGGGATAGCGGCTTCGGCGTCAGTGAGCGGCTCCTCTGCGGCGCTGGACAATCTCCTGCCGAACAGGATGTATACGGCAAGATCTGCGGCCATAAACGGCGCAGGAATGCGCAGCGCTTTCGCCACGATTGGCTCCACTGTCACTCTGGCCGCAATGCCGGCTTCGGCTTTGTTTACGGGTGTTTCCAGTGTTACGGCTTCGGTTTCATGGGACTCCGGCGGCAATCCGTACGATACCTTGTATCATCTGGATATTTCCACTTCGCCGGATTTCCTGCCGGTTGCCGGTTCGTCCGACGTTCTGCATGAAGGATTTACGTTTGCGGGTCTGGCGCCCGCCACCACTTATTTCGCACGGGTGAGGGCGGAAAACCGCGCCGGAGTTCCGACGGATTTTGCCGCCGCCATTTCAACAGTAACAGGCAAATCTTACGGTATGACCATAGCTTCGTTCTCGCCGCAATCGGGACCTATAGGGACGGTGTTTGCTCTGGCTGGGGGCGGGTTTGGGGCGTATAACGGGTCAAAGACGGTTGTTCTGATAGGCGGGGCGACGGCGCAGCTTTCGCTGTGGAACGGGACTACGATACAGGGGACCATTCCCGGCACGCTTGCGGCGGGGACTTATACCGTGGTCGCCCAGCGGATTTACACCAGCAGCGCGGATGTTTCCAATGCGGTGTCGTTCACCGTTACCACGCCTTCCGTGTACGGGGTGTCACCGTCTTCCGGGCCGATAGGGCAGACATTTGTTCTGGCCGGCGCGGAATTCGGGCAGTATGCCGGTTCGCTGACGCGCGTTTTGATTGGCGGGGCCACATGCCCGCTTTCTTTGTGGAACGGCACGACGGTGCAGGGGACCATTCCAGGCACGCTTGCCGCGGGGACTTATCCGGTTGTTCTGGAGCGGCGCACTTCGGACGGCGGGAGCGTGGTTGCCGGCACGGTCGCCTTCACTGTTGTTGCGCCGCGGTTTGATTCGGTTTCGCCGTCGTCGGGGCCGATAGGGATGCCGTTTACGGTTTCCGGTTCCGGGTTCGGCAGCTATGCGGGCAGCTATACCCGCGTGCTGGTGGGCGGGACCACCGCGGCGCTGTCTTTGTGGAATGACGGGAAGATACAGGGCCGCATTCCGGGGACGCTTGCCGCCGGGAGTTACGAGGTCGCGGTGGAGCGCGCCACGTCTGACGGCGGGCTGGTGCGCTCGTCCACCGCGTCGTTTACGGTAACCGAGCCTGCCATCACGGGGCTTGCGCCCGACAACGGGCCGATAGGCACGGCATTCACGCTGACCGGACATGATTTCGGGCCTTATGCGGGCGCGAACACTCAGGTGCGCGTCGGCGATAAACTGGCTCCGCTTTCGCTGTGGAACGGGACGACGGTGCAGGGAACCATCCCCGGGCTTGAAGCGGGCCAGTATCCGGTCGTCATAGAAATCGCCAGCGGCGGCGGGTTGGTGGCGACCAACACCTATTATTTCACGGTTACCACTCCGGCGGTAACGGCGGTAACGCCCTCCACCGCGCCGATAGGGCAGCCGTTTACGATTACGGGCAGCGGTTTCGGCGCATATGCGGGAAGCTATACCCGCGTGCTGATAGGCGGCGTAACAGCGCAGCTTTCGCTGTGGAACGGCACGACGATACAAGGCACAATTCCCGGAGCGCTGGCCTCCGGCGCCCGGAGCGTGGTGGTTGAACGCGCGGTTGCGGACGGGATGGTTGCGCGCGCTGTTGCGCCGTCAATAACGGTAGCCGGATTGGAAGTGTATTCGTTGACGCCCTCCACCGCGCCGATAGGCCAGCCGTTTACGATTACCGGCGGCAATTTCGGCAGCTACAGCGGCAGCTACACTACGGTGCTGATAGGCGGCGCGACGGCTCAGCTGTCGCTCTGGAACGGCACAACGATACAGGGCGTCATACCCAATATCGCCGCCGGCGCTCAGCCGGTGGTTGTCAGCCGGCGTACCGCCGACGGCGGGCTTGCGGCGTCGGCCACGATGTATCTCAATATCGTCGCGCCGGTTGCATATTCGGTGACGCCGTCCAGCGGTCCCATCGGCCAGCCGTTTACGATTACCGGCGATAATTTCGGCAGCTACAACGGCAGCTACACGACGGTGCTGATAGGCGGTGTTACCGCGCAGCTTTCGTTATGGAACAGCACGACGATACAGGGAACCGTTCCCGGTGCGCTGTATTCCGGGAGCTATCCGGTCGTCGTGCGGCGGACAACGTCCGACGGCGGCGTGGCGGAATCCGCGCCGCTGAGCTTTGCGGTGGTTGGCATCAATGTAAGCACGCTGACGCCGGTCGCCGGGCCGATAGGCAGCGTGTTCACTATAGCCGGCGAAAATTTCGGTTCGTATAACGGCGCGAATACCCGCGTGCTGATAGGCGGGACGACATGCCCGCTCTCGCTCTGGAACGGGACGACGATACAAGGCACTGTTCCCGGACTGCTGCCCCCCGGGCCGCAGCCGGTGGTTGTGGAACGTGCGTCCGGCGGCTATGTCATCCGCAGCGCGACGTCGTATTTTGAAATCACCGTGCCGGTGTTGCAGAGTGTCTCGCCCTCCACGGGGCCGATAGGGATGCCGTTCACGCTTGTCGGCGCGAATTTCGGCGCATATAACGGCTCCAACACGCGTGTCAAAATCGGAGGCGTTGTCGCGCCGCTGAGCCTCTGGAACGGGACGACGATACAGGGCACGGTTCCCGGCAGCCTCGCCGCGGGCGATTACGAGCTTGTGGTGGAACGCGCAACCTCCGACGGCGGGCTGCAGGCGTCGGCCACCGCATATTTCGGCGTGATTCTGCCGCAGCTGAATTCCGTGTCGCCGTCCACCGCGCCGGTTGGCGCGCCGTTTGTGCTGACGGGTTCGGGCTTTGGCAATTACTCCGGCGCGAATACGGCGGTGCTGATAAACGGCGCGACACAGCCGCTAAGCCTGTGGACGGATACAAAAATCCAGGGTTCGCTGACTTATTTCACGACGGGGCAGTACCCGGTCGCGGTGAAGCGGCTGGCGTCAGGCGGTGCGGCGCAATCGCAGGAATTGTCCATAGGCGTCATATCGCCAACGATAACCGCGCTGACGCTGGCCACAAACGGCAGCGGCACATCGTTTGTGCTGACGGGAACCGGCTTCGGCCCCTACAACGGCGCGCAAATCAACGGCAAGCCCGCCACCCGCGTAATGCTGGACGCGACAACTGTCTGTTCGCTAAGCGCGTGGACGGATGTTCAGATACGCGGCATTATCCCCGACAGCGCGGCGACCGGCTCGCATATGCTGACGGCGGTGCGCGAGGTTTCGGGCGGATTGCAAAGCTCAAACGGCGCAAGCTACGGTTCGGGAGGGGTTATCATACTCTCCGGCGCGGCAAAAGGCGGAACGCGCGGCGCGGTGGCGGTTTCATACGCCGGCGCCGCTGACCCGAACGCCGGGCTGCCGCTGCCCGCGGAATGGGGCGGGCGGGTGGAATCGTCCAACCGCGCGGCGGTAGACATTGCGCCCGGCGCTATGGCGGAGGATGCATTCATCACAATCGCCACCGCCGCCGTAACGGAAGAAATATCGCGGCAAATGATGCAAAGCGAAGCCAGGGCGCTGATAATGCCGGTCGGCCCGGCGCTGAACTTCGGGCCGGAGGGCATGAAGCTCGCCTCGCCCGCCGCATTGACCGTGCCGTTTGACCGGACGCAAATCCCCTACGGCAAGACGGAGCGCGACCTCGCGCTGTATAACTGGGATGAGGGTTCCGGCTCGTGGATTCCGGTCAATACCGAACTTAAAAACGGCAGGCTTGAGGCGAAGACAAGCCATCTCTCGCTGTATCAGCCGATGGTGCAGGGGGTTAACCCGCTGGCCAGCAACGCATTCGCGTTCCGGCAGTTTTATGTGTATCCCAACCCTGCCAAGAACGGCAACACGCCGAAACTGCACCTTGAATGCGGCGTGGGCGACGGCGCGGACATCCGCATCTACGACGTGTCCGGCCAGTTGCGCCACAGCGGCCACATGGACGGCGGGCCGAATGTGCTTTCACCGGAATACGCATACGAGTACGAGTGGAACATGTCCGGCGCGGGCTCCGGCGTGTACACGGCGGTGATTGAAGCGCATAAAGCCGGCGAGACAATCAAAGCCAAAAAGAAATTCGCGATAGTGAGGTAACTGTATGCGCAAATTATCAATAGCACTGATGGTTGCCTCCGCGCTTTCGCAGTTGGCGCATGCCGGCACGACGGGTTCGGCATTTCTGAAAATCGCACCCGGCGCGCGCGAGCAGGGCATGGCAAACGCGGTAACGGCGTTATCAGGCGGCGCGCAGTCGGTTTACATCAACCCCGCCTCCGTCGCGAGTGAGGGAACGGAAGCCGCGTTATCGCACGTGGAACTTGCGCAGGAAAACAAGCTGGAAAACGTCGCGTTCGCGCACAATGCGCTGGGCGGACGAATGGCTTACGGCCTCACATATCTGCACTATGGCGATTTAGACGGGCGCGACACCACCGGCGCGCAGACCGGCACATTTACCGCCTATGATATGGCATTGCAAGCCGCATACGCGCGCAGTTTCGGCAAGCTGTCGCTGGGCGGCGCGCTGAAAGCGGTGCGCAATAAAATAGAGGAAGAATCCGGCACAGGCTACGGTTTTGACGCGGGCGCGATTTACGATTTGGAACTATTCCGGCTGGGCGCGTCAATCGTCAACGTCGGCAAATCCGGCAAAGTGGGAACAATAGACGAGAACCTCCCCGCGACAGCATCATTCGGCGCGGCGACAAAAATCAAAGAGGTAACGCTGGCGGCGGATTTCAAACGCAATATCCCGGAAAATTGCAGCACACTCGCGGCGGGCGCGGAAGTCGCGTTGCACAGCATTCTGGCCCTGCGCGCGGGGTACAGCAAAGACATCACAAACAACAATATCCCGTCGGACAACCTGCTGGGTTTTAACGCGGGTTTCGGGATAGCGATAAGCAGGCTCCGCGTTGATTACGCCTACACCTCGCAAGGCGAGCTCGGCAACAGCCACCGGTTCACGCTCACCACGAAATTTTAAACGGTATCAGCGAGAAATTTTACGTCGGACTGTCCCCGCCATCCACCGTCTCGGTCCTCGCTCTCTATTCAATCTGGGGTCAATATCCGCAAAATCCTGAGCCGGCGCGCTGCCAACCGCGCGCCGTTATAGACCGGGATGACTACGCTGATTTCCGGCATAACTCGCGGTAGAGGCGCTCGTGCTCGTCCAGATAGCGGGCGGGCGCAAAATGCTTTTCGGCGAAGGCTTTGCCGGCGGCGCCCATCCCCGCGCGCAGTTCAGGCGCGGCGGCCAGCCTGCCCAGCGCGGCGGCCAGGGCGCGCGGGTTTCCGGGTTCCACCAGAATGCCGGTTTCATCTGAGACGGCCTCCGGCAATCCGCCTGCGCGGGATGCCACCACCGGCAGGCCGCAGGCCATCGCCTCGGTTACCGCCACGCTCATCGCCTCGGTGAGCGAAGGCTGGACGTAAATGTCCGCCGCGGCGAGGAAGGGGCGGGAGTCGGCGGCATTGTCCACAATGGCTGTGCGGGAGCCTGCGCCGGAGCGGGCCAGAATATCTCCGGTTTTGCGGCGGAAGGCGGCGCGCTGCGGGTCGCTTCCGGCGGAGCCCACGATTACCAGTCTTGCCCTGTCCGTCATTGCGGCGAAGGCTTCGGCCAGAATGTCCTGGCCTTTGACCGGATGAAAATTGGCCACGCAGATTATGGCGGTTTCGTCGCCGGCGATTCCGAGCGCTTTTCTGGCGGCGGTCCGCTCCTGTCCGGTTACAGGCATGAAAAACCGTTCCTGCGGGGAGTTAAATATTACTGAAAAGGGTTTGCCGCGGAAAGCGGGCAGTTCCGCGGCCCTGCCGGCAAGCAGGCGCGACACGGAAATAATTCTCCGCAACGCGCCGCAGTGCCTGGAATATAGGTTCTGCCGCCGCGACGCCCAATCTATATAGGAGAAACTATGCATGGTTATCACAAGCGGAATGCCGGTTTCAGCCGCGGCCCGGCAGGCCACCAGGTCCGCGTCAAAACTGTGGGCATGGATTATATCCGGCGACAGCCGCTTTATCAGTCCGCGTGCGCGGCGGACCGTCATCATCGGGCGCAGCGGGCCCAAGCCCGCCCCGATATTGTGCACTGCCGTGCCGGAACGGCACAGCTCCGGCGCAATGCCCTCGTCCGCGCCGTAATGCGCCAGCGCGGGTTCACAGCCGCGCAAGCTCAGGCCGGCAGCCAGCTGCCTGATGGCGGAAGTTACGCCGCTTAGCGCGGGGGAGGAAACTATATGCAGAATCCTCATGCGCGTCCCGCAATGCGCGGCAGAGGAAGCGCGGACAATTTCGCCTTAATGAGTTCCAGTTCCTCGCTCCGAAAAACCTTTTCGTGCCGCAGCAGCAGCGCATATGCCGCGCAAAACACCACGCCCCGCGCCGACAGCAGCGCAAAGCAGCTCCAGCGGCCAAGTTCGGTTATGCGGAAAGCAAAAGCGGCATCCAGGGCCAGCAGCGCGGCGGCGGCAATGGCCGCAGCCTTGAAAAAAGGCGTTACCGCGCCGGCAAGCGAGGAAAGCGGCAGCTTCATCGCGCGGTGCAGCATGAACCAGAAGCAGGCCGAACTTGCCAGCAGGGCAATGGCGGTGCCCCATGCTATCCCCTTCATTCCCAGGGCGCCTATGAGAATTATATTCAGTCCGAGGTTGAGTATTATATTAAGCGTCGCGCCGGCGGATATGATATGCGGCTTGTCCATGGCCTGGCAGGCCGTGTAGCCGGGCGCTGCCAGGACGCTGGCCAGCCAGCCCGACGCCAGAATCACGGTCAGCGGCCAGGCCCGGTCGTAGCCGCCGCCCAGCCACATCTGAAGCAGCAGCCGCGCGGACACCATTGTCAGCATAAACAAAGGCACCGCCATGCAGGACAGGTATTTTGTCATCCTGAGATAGACGTCCATCACCGCTTCTTTCCCGTAGCGGGCGTGCACTTCCGAAAAGGCCGGCGTTATGGCCGAGACAAGCACGTTGGCCATGGACGCCGCAGTAACCACCAGCACGCTGGCCAGTTGGAAATATGTAACCGCGCCCACGGACAGGAAGCAGGCGATGAGAATTTTATCCGTCTGCCCCGTTACCAGTGTGGAAATGCGGCCCACATGCAGTTTCATCCCGAATTTGAGGAAGTGCCCGAACATTTCACCGCTTATATGGCGCGGGGATATTTCCAGTTCCGGAAAAATTCGCCTGGCAAGGATTACATTGGCCGCGAAATAGCAGGCCAGCGTCAGCGCGCTGCGCCACATCATGCCGTGCAGCCCGTAGCCAGCGTTGAGCAGCCACACCAGAACCGCCGTCGTCGGGATTGAAAGGATGATGCTCAGTTTGTTGGACAGATCCAGCCGCTGCATCCCCGCCTGGAAATCCGAAAACACGTTGGCCACGCCGGTGAACGCGAATACTGCCATTGAAAACACCACCACATAATGCGCGTCCGCCGCGAGACGGGGCGGGGTTTTGAAAATGCCGGTGATTTTGTCGGCAAACAGCAGTGTCAGCGCAATGTAAACAATGCCCAGGACGCAGTAAAAAGCGGCCATGGTATTGACTGCCTGCTTGAGCCTGGCGCGGTCGCCTTTGGCCTCGTATTCCGCGACGTGGCGGATAAATGTCGCCGGCATGGACATATCCAGCAGATAGGCATAGCCCGTAAGCGCGACCGACACTCCAAGCACGCCGTAGGCGTCCGCGCCCAGCCGGTGCAGTATGAAAGGCGCAAGCGCGAAAGACAATGCCCCGTTCCACGCCATGCCCATGAAATTGTAATAGGTGTTGCGCACCACCTTGTCGGAAATGCCGCTCATGCGTCCGCCGTGAAAAGAATCGCGGCAACAACAATCGCCGGCGGCTGCGCCGCCGCTCCGCAGAAAAGCAGAGCAAGACAAAACAAGCTGTTCTCCGGCAATTCCGCGGAAATCTTTTGCATAGCCATAATTGTACGCTTTTTTTGCATAATACTGTTGTGAACAGGCAATGCGGCGATTTTCTGCTTCTTGAAACTTCCGGCTCCAGCATGAGGCCGTTTATGAAGGGGGGGGAACGGCTGCTTGCGCGCGCGGTTCCGCCGGCCATGCTGCGGATTGGGGATATGGTCGCCTACCGCTCCGGCGGCGGGCTTGTCTGCCACAGGCTTGTAGGACGCCGGGGCGGAAAGCTGTATCTGCGCGGCGACCGCCAGTTCGGCCCGGCGGAAGCCGTCGCGCCGGAGGCTGTGGCGGGGGTGGTCTGCGTTCTGCTGTCGGACGGCAAAATCATAATGCAGAATTCCGTTCTGCGCAGATGCCAGGGAATTTTAATCGCGTTTTTCGGCCCGTTGCTGTCCGCGTGCGCGGATTTCAGAAACAGGCTGTCCGGGCAGCAGGATTAACCTGAAACTTTCAGGGTAAGCAGCATTATTTTGCTTCGCTCAATGGCAATCTCCGGCGGCGATTCCTTTCGGATGTGCGGCGGTTTCTCCGGTGTTTCTGCCCAAAATCATAAGCACGGCTATCACCCCGAATATCAGCGCGCTTTGAGCCACCAGCAGCACGGTTCCCAGGCTTGTGCCGGTGTAGTGCATGGTCCAGGCTCCCAGACCCAGCATTACGTTGACAATGATTATAAAGGACGCCGCCTGAGGCACCGTCATGCCCAGATGTATAAGCCGGTGGTGGAAATGGTCCCTGCCCACGAATTCCAGCCATTGGCGCACGGTTTTCACGTCGCCGCGGCGCATGCGCGCCGCCGTTATATAGATAAGGTCAAATATCGGCACGCCAAGTATGAGAAGCGGCGTGCCGAACGCCACAAGCGGATTGTCCGTCGCCCAGCCGCCGTAAACCGCAAAACACGCCAGCATGAAGCCTATGAAGGCGGAGCCGCAGTCCCCCAGAAACATGCTGGCCGGGTGCCAGTTGACCCGCATAAATCCGGCGCAAGCGCCGAAAAGCGCAGCGGACATGAAAGCCAGCTCCATCTGATTCGTTCCCCAGGCCACTATTATGAAAAACAGCGAGCATACCATTCCCAGGCCTGAGGCCAGGCCGTCTATCCCGTCCAGAAAGTTGAAGGCATTGGTGATGCCGATAATCCACACCACGGTGAACGCGCAGGACACCGCCCTGCCGGCGGGAGTCGTCCCGGGAAAATTAAAACCCATGCCGGAACAGACCACGATAAGCGATGCCGCAGCCTGCCCCGCAAGCCTCGCGTATGCCGAAAGCCCGCGCGCGTCGTCCGCCGCGCTGAGAAGGAATACTAGCGTTCCGGCGGCGGCTATGCTCCAGCCCCTGCCGGTGAAATACTGGCTTCGCCACAGCGCGAACATGAAAGCCGCAAACACCGCCAGCCCGCCCAGCCGCGGCGTGGGCGCGGCATGAATTTTGCGCGGCGCCGGCATGTCTATCGCGCCCAGCCGCCTTGCCGACCATTCCGCCGCCGGCAGCAGCAGCCCGGCGAACAGAAACGCAATGCCGGCCACATAAAGCCAGCGCAGGCCTGTCAGCCAGGTCCAGGCGGAAATTCCTCCGGGCGGCAGTGTTGTCAGCAGCAGCGCCAGCCAGGCGATGGTGAATATTTTCGTGTCGCGCGTCATCTTATCGGAAGCGACAGGCGCTGCGGCATGAAACCCTCCGCGTATTTGACGCGGTACTGCCCGCCGCGGAACACCGCTGCGCTTTTCGCGGCCTCCAGTATGCACAGGCCGGGGATGTTGGTTTTTTCCAGCTGGGAACGATGGCAGCCAAGCAGCTCGAATTTTTTGTCTATCACGGGACCTATGTCCGAAAACACCGTCGGCACGAAGTTTATGCTGGTGGGCCCCTCAAAAAACAGTATGTCGCGCTCGTTGCGGGCGGCAGTCATCACCGCGCGCGAGACCGCGCAATGGTCCTGATGTGTGTCCTCGTAAAAATGGGTGAAAATCATTCCGGGGCAGGTTTTGCGCAGACAATCCTCTATCGCGCTTATCAGGGCCCGCTCTCCGGGCAATTCGGTGTCCCTGAAACCGGCCCGGATAAGCCGCGCTCCAATCAGGCGCGCGGCGGCGGCCTGTTCAACGCGCCGCAGCGCCGCGGCGCCGCCGCGCCCGCCGTCGGTCAGGACAAGCAGGGTTATTCTGCAGCCGGGGCCCGCCATTTTGCAGAGCGTTCCCCCGCAGCCGAACTCTATGTCGTCAGGGTGCGCGCCTATGCAGAGTATGTTCATTTCGGCGAAGCCTCCTCGGAGCAGTCCGCAAGCAGCGCTTCCGTTATCGTTTTTGCGCCGGACATGGAGGCATTCAGCAGCGCCAGATGGCAGATATTGTTGATGCTGCGCGGAATGCCGCCGCTCATTCGCGCGATGGCCGCGATATTATCTTCCGAAAATATGTTCTGATCGCCGCCGGCGTAAATGAGCCGTCCGCGTATATAGTGGCCCGTCCCCTCCTGCGAAAGCGGCACGAGGCCGCATTTTATGGCGACGCGCTGGTTGAGCTGCTTGTTGCGCTCCACCATTTCCCACAATTCGTTCTGTCCGGAGAATATAAGTGTCAGCAGATAGTCGCTGTCGGTCTGGAAATTCAGCAGCAGGCGCAGTTCTTCAAAAATATCAATGTCATTTATGGAATGCGCCTCGTCCACCATGATGACGCAATGCCTGCCCTCCTCCGCCGAGGAGGAAAGTTCGTTTTCCAGTCTCGCCAGCACATCGTATTTGGAGGAAGGCGGTTCCTCTTCCGTGAAACCGTGCAGAATGGCGCGTAGTATATCCAGCGCGGACAGGCGCGGATTGTTCACGAAAGCGAATTTGCAGCCTTTAGGCTCAAGCTCAAAGCGCAGCCTGCGCAGCACCAGCGTTTTGCCGCAGCCGTAGGTGCCGGCCATCAGGGCGCAGGCCCTTTTCTCCTGCACGGCGTACATCAGCCGGGACAGGGCTTCTATATGCTTTTCCGAGGCTATGAAATTGCGCGGGTCCGGCGTATTCTCAAAAGGCAGAAGCTTGAGCCCCCAGAATTTTTCGTACATAATAAGGGATTATACACATAAAATAGCGCGGCTGTGCGAAATAAAACATATTAGTGTACATACCCTTAACGCATTATTGTCTGGTATTGGTGAAACTCATAGACTATATAAGGGCGATATTCCTGCGTGGCATGTTATAATCCGGGAAAAAGTCGTCTGGAGCAGGTTATGAAATTCTCTTCCTTGTACAACAGGGACAATGACAGCGGCGGGACGAAATCGAATGACAACGTCGCGAGGGCTTCAGGCGAGTCCAAATCCCTGCCGTCCGGACGTCCGTCCGCACCGGCGAAGCCGTCCTCGTTTGTGTGCGCGGAGACGGCTGAAAAGACTGCGGCGCACGCTGTCTACGCGCTGCTGCTGGACCGTGTCGCGCAGTTGCTTTACGCCAGCGCGGGGAAGCAGCCGCTGTCCCTGAATTCGCATGACGCCGTTTTCTGCGAGTTGATGAACGTCCTGTCCGCCGGGAATCCGTATCTGCTTGTGCTGACGCTGAAGTATCCCTCGGTGCGTCCGTTCCTGCCATACCATATTGTGAACGCAGTCATTCTGGCGTGCCATCTGGGCATGAAGCTTAAACTTGCGGAGCAGGACCTTAAAGTGCTGTTTTTCACCACAATGCTCCATGATGTGGGAATGACGCGGGTAAGCCACCTTGCCAACGAACCGCGCGCGCTTACCACCGCGGAATACGAGGAAATCAAAACCCATGTGGTCTACAGCATGGAAGTAGTGAAGGCGCTGCTGGCCGAGAATCCCTGGCTGATGGAAAGCGTGCTTCAGGAGATTATCTACGTTCACGAGCGCATTGACGGGCTCGGCTATCCCCGCGGTTTCACCAAGGAAAAAATCAGAACCCTGGGCCAAATCATAGCGGTTACCGACACCTACGAGGCCATGTGCCATGAACGGCCCTGGCGCAAGCCGCTGCTGCCGCAGGACGTAACCCGCCATATAATCAAAGGTAGCGGAACGCAGTTCAGGCCGGATATAGTGAAATCGGTGACGGAGACATTTACGATATTCCCGCCCGGCTCATGGGTTGAGCTTTCCTCCGGCGACATCGGACATGTTATGGACACCAACGCCGGATATCTGACACGTCCCAAGGTATTCATAACCAAAAGCTCCACTGCGGGCTGCTCGGTGATAGACTTGCTGGGCAATCCGCTACTGCACATAGTCAGGCAGCTTCCGTATCTAGAGAGAAACGACGCCTCGCCCGTAGCTTTCAAATATCCTCCGGCAGGCGCGCAGCAGGACGTTTAGCGGCCTGGCGACCCGGCGCAGGACGGGGGATGCTTTCATTTTCTCTTCCAGGACATGCGCGGGGGGAAAGGCCGCGCGCCAGACAAGCGCCGGTTTATAAGCTGCGGGAAGAATATACTCGTACATAACGCCGCCGTCGCCGCGCGCCGCGCGCAGGAAAAGCGCCAGCATAGGCCGCTGAAGCGGCGCAAGCGCGAATTTGTCCGCCATTTCCGGCGGAGCCGGCGTTTTGCCGCAGGCGATTGCCGACGCCGCCAGCGCCTTCATTCCGAACTCCGCCGCGCGGAGGCGGAATTTTTCCCAGTTGAAATCCTTTGCCGCTATAAACGCGAAATCCCTGCGCGCCCGGGGCGGAAACCCGCCCTGGTGCAGCATGGCGTGCGCGACGACATGCAAAGCCATGTCCTCCGCAGAGGGAACAAGCAGCCGCCCGTTTTCGCTTTCAGCCCATTGCGCCTCCGCGCGCAGCGCGGCGTAATCCGCGTGCCAGAGTTCCGTATGCAGATCCGCTATGGCACGGCCTTTGCCGTAAGCCTGAAACACCCCGTCCAGTTTCCGGTAACCCAGCCGGGCCAGCGCGCGGCGCGCCGCGGTCCTGTTCTCCGGGCTTACAATGACGTCTAAATCGCTCATGGTGCGCTCGTGCGGCCCGCACATTCCGCGCGCCAGCAGAGCCGCGCCCTTGAGAAAAATAACATCAAAACCGCCGCGCGCGCACTCGCGCGACAGCAAATCCGCCTCCCGCATAAGCAGGATATTGCGGGCGGCGGTGTTATAGTCTGTCATCTTTTTTGGCGAAAGAGGCGGTGAATTCGCGGTTTTTTGAAAGCGCGGCGAAACAGGAGACAACTGCCGCTCCGTCTTTAAGCCACAGCACGGAGTCTGAAAGCGCGGCCGCGCTCATGCGGTGGGATATTACAAGCAGCCCCATGCCGGGATAGCCGGCGCGGATTGCGCGCATGATTTCAATCTCAAGCGGCTCCTCCAGCGAAGAGAGCGCCTCGTCCATCACAAGCAGCGCGGGTTTTGCTGCCAGCGCGCGCGCCAGCGCGACCCGCTGCCTCTGCCCGCGGGAAAGCCGCGAGCCGGCTTCGCCGGCTGCCGTATTGTATCCCTGCGGAAGCGTTTCCGCCAACACCGCGACTGCGGCGGTGGCGCATGCCAGAGGCGCGTTCGCGGCATCCGCGCCGCAGCAGAGAATATTCTCCATTATGGTTCCGTCGCAAAGCATGGGGTCCTGCAGCGCGGCGGAAATGTGTTCAGACGGGATGAGCCCGCATATATCCTCTCCGCCCAGCGTTACAACTCCGGCGCGCGGCTTGTAAAGCCCCAGCGCCAGGAGCGCCAACGTGGTCTTCCCCGCGCCGGAGACACCCGCCACCGCCAAATGCCCGCCTTCCGGCAGGCTGAAGCTGATTTCGCGCAGCACATCTGCTCCGTCGTAGCCGAAGGCGACCCGTTCAAAGCACAGCGCGCCTCCGGAGGGGTGCGGGCGCGGCCCATCCGTGCGGCGCGGCTGGCCGGATAATTTATCAAGCCGGCGGCAGGCGGCGGCGCCCTCCGCTGTTTCGGCGGACAGGGCGGCGGCCTCGCCCTGGGCTGAGATAAGCTGCGCCGTATAGGCCATCACCGCGGCCAGCTGCCCGGCGGAAAGGCCGCCTTTTGCCACCAGCCACATCCCCGTCAGCGAGACCGCGCCGAATGCGCATTTCACCGCCAGATTGAGCGAAACCTGGCGTTTTATGCGCGACAGAGCGAGAGCGCGCTCGGCCCGCAGATACCGCGCCGTTTTCAGGGCAAAACGGTTCGCCTCGCGCCTTTCCGCGCCGAAAACCTTGACCGCCAGCATTCGCGGCAGCGTTTCCTGAAGGCAGGAATAAACCGCCATGTGCGTTTGGTCCCGCAGAAGTATGGCGTCGTCCGCCGCCCTGCGCCACAGGCGCGAATGCGCGTAAACCAGCAGAGAGGCCGCAGCGCCCGCCGCCGCCAGCCGCCATTCCATGACGGCCACTATCAGAAATGTAAAAGCCAGCCGTGCCGCCAGCAGCAGCGCGGCGCGCGGGACTTCCGTCGCAAAGACAACCGCCGCGTCCGCATCGTTGAGCAGCGAGAATGCGCCGTCGCCGGATTTATGGCGGCGCAGCCAGTCCAGGCTCTGGCAGTAGAAGCCGCGCGCGAACTTGAGATGCAGCCGCAGCGCCGCTGCGCCGGAGAGTTTTTCCTGCGTCCATTCCCGCATGGCGGAGGCCAGTTCGGCAAGCAAAAAAATCAGCGCGCCGGCGACGCCCACCGCCAGAAACGTTCTCATGCTTTGCGGCAGCAGGGCCTTGTCAACGAACACTTCAAGCAGGTACGGCTTTACAAGCCCCAGCCCCAGCTCCAGCGCCGAAAAAGCCAGCACGGCGGCAAACGCGCGCCCGGAGGGCATGGCGTAGCCCATGAAACGCAGCAGCAGATTCAGCCTTTCGCGCACAATGCCTCCGCGGAGCGGCAGCAGTAGTCAACGGGTTTCTGCGGCGAACCCGTCTCCAGAATTGCCATTCCCGGACACCACATGCATTCATTTCTCATGCGGCAGACGGAACAGGGGGAGGGCAGCCTGTCAAGGCGGCGTGCCGCCGCCAGCAGAATTTTTCTGCAATGCGCCACTCCGCGCTTTAGCAGGCTTGAGGCGGGTTTGCGGATGAAGCCGCACAGGAACATCTCGCCGCGCGGATTGAGATGGATGGAATTGCACGCTGCCGCCGCGCATCGGAACAGCCCGCCGCCGCGCCGCAGGCGCGGCGGCCCGGGGTTGCCGCGCTCAAGACAGGCAAGCTGCTCCGGCGAAAGCCTCAGCCTGCAGGGGGACAGGCTGCCATCCAGTCCCGGAAACAGTTTTACCGACGGATTGTAACGCAGGCCCAGGGCTTGCGCATACCGTTTTATTTCCCGCCGCGCGGCAAAATTCTCCGACATAAGCTGCGTTTTCAGTTTAACGGCAATCCCCGCCGCCAGCGCGCGCCTTATTCCGGCGTCAACCGCGCGGAACGCGCCGGGCGTTCCGGCCAGCCTGTCAAAAAGCTCCGGTTCCGCGGCGTTGACAGTGATTTCAAGCGCAAACGGCGGTCGTTTTGCCAGCCGTTTCACCGTTTCCGGCGCAAGCAGCGTGCCGCTTGTGAATATCGTTATTATAAACCCCAGCGATTTCGCGTAATCGTATATTTCCGGGAAATCCGGCCTTGACAGCGGATCTCCTCCGGTGAGGCAGAGCCACAAAACCCCGGCGGCGGCAAGCTTGTCCAGACATTGCCGGACCTCTGCGGGATTCATGCCTGCTTCACCCGCAAAACAGGAGCAGTAGCAGTGCGCGCATTTGAGCGGGCAGCGGTATGTGAGTTCAAACTGGCAGGCAGGCGCTTCCCCGCGCAAATGCGCGGCGAGGCTGAATTTGCGGTATGCAATCTCTCTCATAATCCGCGGATAAAATCCAGGGCTTTCCGTCTTGGGGCGAAATGCAGCGCGAACGCGCGGACCGCTCCGGACAATTTCTGCATGAAGCCCAGCTGGTTTTCCTGAAGCCGCCTGTCCCAGAAAACCGGAAACAGCGCGGGGTATAGCCGCATAAACGTTTCCGGGGCGGAGAGAGGGACCGCATATTCGGTTCTCCCGTGCCGTATGAAAAACAGCGATGATATTTTGACAGGCCGGGTGTATTGCGCCGTGTAATCGAAAAAATCACCGTGCCAGGGGGATGAGTGCATCTCAAACCCGGCGCGCGCGCGGCGGATTATTACCCTGTCGTCGTTAATCGCCAGCGCGCCGGCGGCATGCCACAGCCGCGATATGGTGCTCTTGCCAGCGCCGGACTCTCCGGGAAAGACAAAGCCGCGCGCCCCGTCCCGGACTCCCGCGGCGTGTATTATTATGCCGCTGCCCCTTTCGGCCATGTAATGCACCATAAGCACCTGGAGAAAATCGTAAACTATGTCCTGCGCCAGCCAGCCATTGCAGCCCGGTGCAGCCTTAAGATATGCGGATACTCTGTTGAACCCGCGGTTTATGAAGTATATCTGCCTTTTGCCTTTCAGAGGGCATTGATAAACATAGCCCGCCCCGCGCCGGAACAGCCGCCAGTTGGGGTTATTGTCGCCGGGATGCAGCACGTTGAAAAGCGGCTTTGAGCGCGGCGGAGACGGCAGCGCGCGTACCGGGATAACCCGTATCTCTATATCGGGACTGCGCGCGGTTGTTATGAAATCGGCAAGACGTTCCGTCCCGCCTGAGACGCTGCTGGTTTCTTCCGACAGCGGAAACCGGCTTGAAAGCCTTGTGACAATCCCCGCTATTTTCAGAAACAGTTCATTCATGCCGTTGCTCTTTGTCCGCGCGGCGCGCCGCGGGCCGCATCCGCCGGTTTGCGGCGAGACGTTTATGCTCCGGCGCGCAGCCGGCGAAAACCTTTTTTTCAAGCCATACCCTGGCGGGGCAGCCTTTGCATTGAGGCTGCAGGCTGCATGCTCCGCAGTAAATCCCGTCGGGGCGGATGCTTTCGGCCATATTGTTTAGCATTTTCCAGGCCTTGCCAAATCCCAGCCGGAAAACCGGCAGCAGCGGATACGCCGTCATCGCGCAGAATTTTAATTCCCCGGCGGGGGTTATCGCGCATTGAACAGTTCCCGCTCCGCAGAAAAAAACCGGCATTTTGCCGCGCGCGGATACGCGCCGGGCGCCGGATGTTCCCGGCCCCGGACAGCATTCCACGGGCGAGCCGTCCAGCCGGCGAAACGGCAATTCATCCACGCGGTGCGCCAGGCCGGACATGCGCGCGTACCGCGCCACAGCGCGCGCCTGCGCCGCATTTTCCGCCAGCACGCATGTCTTTACAGCCGCCGGAACGTTCTGTTGCCGCAGCAGACGCAAGGCCCGGAACACTTTCCCGGCGGAGCCGGCCCTGCCGGTTACGGAATCGAAAATATCCGGCGATACCGCGGGCAGCGTTATGTCAATCTTGTTGAGCCCGATTCGTCCCAGCCGCCGCGCCGCCTTCGCATCTATCAGCGAGCCGTTGGTGTTCACGACGACCTGGAAGCCCAGCTTTACCGCCCGGCGCAGTATGGCGAAAATGTCGTGCCGCAGGAAGGGCTCCCCGCCGGTAAAACCCAGCACCAGACATCCCGCCGCGCGCAGGCTGTCCATAAGCGCCGACACCTGCGCCGTTGTCATCTCCCGGCGGCGGTATGCGGCCTTCCAGCCGTCCGGCACATAGCAGTGGCGGCAGCGGAAATTGCAGCGGTAGGTAAGCTCTATCAGCGCGCGCAGCGGAAACCGCCCGCGCCAGGCGGCGTCAAGCGCCCTGCTTTGGAACTCCCCGCAGCTTTTTTCTTTCATTCAATGACATTTTCGCTATTTCCGCGGCAGTTTCGCAATAATAGGGAACGGGGGCTTCTCCGTTTCCCGTTTCCAGCGCGGCTTTTGCCGGACATGTGCCGCATAGCGGGCGCAGCGGGCAGCTTATGCATTCGGACCCCGTTTTGAATTTAGCGCGTGCCAGACGCCGCAGGCCGGCAAGGCCTTTTTCAAGAGGGACCAGCCTCAAGTCCGCGCTGTATTCGTCCGTAAGCTGGCAGAAACTCATCACTCCGAAAGGGTTTATGAAAAACTGATCCTTCCAGGATGTGCATTGATACAGGAAATTCCGACCGCGTTCCAGCGGCGCGGCGGGAGAACGGAGACCGCAGCGGAATTCGGAGAGCAGTTCCGCGTCCCGCGAGAATGCCTTTGCGATATCCCGCGCGCCCAGCCGGTGGCGGCACGGCTGCATGCCGCCGTCCAGCCGGGGATGAATGAACGGGTCCACCCTGAAATTGTAACGACCGGGCCCGCGGCGGCCCGGCAGTCCCGAGGCCCATTTCTTCATGCCGGCCAGCTCTCCGGCATTTTCGCGCAGCAGATTGGCCTTGACGATTACCGGCACGCCCTCCCGCGCAAGCCTCGCCGCGTTTTGCCGGACACGGCGGAACAGCCCGGCAGTTCCGGTAACGCGGTTGAAAGTGTCCGCGCGGGCGCCGTTTATGGTCATCTCAACGGAAAACGGCGGCGATTTGGCAAAAAGCCGGAGAATCCTCCCGTCAATCAGCGAGCCGTTTGTCATCACCGACACTATAAAACCGCGCCGTTTTGCCGACATGTATATTTCGGCGAAATCCGGCCTCAGCAGGCATTCGCCCCCGGTCAGCGTCAGCCAGAGGCAGTTCGCTTTTTCCATTTGGGAGAATATGCCCGCTATTTCCGTCCAGGGCAATTCACGCCCCGCGTTTTCGCGGCCCTTGCAGTAGCAGTGCAGGCAGTTGTAATTGCAGCGGTAGGTCAGTTCCAGCTGGCAGTGCAGAGGGGGGCTTTTCAGCGAGTCCAGCCTGCCTTCAAAATAAGCCGTGCCTCTGGTTTGCATCGCATCGCTAACTGGACGCGGCGGACGAGGAGGTGTGCTTGTTGCAATAGCTGTTGTTTTTCCTGTTTTTCCTGCAGACAGTGTAAGTTACCGTCTTGGACGGAGTGGAACTGGTGATTTTGTTGCTGTAGCAGGAGCAGGCCAGCACCGCCTGTTCCGGGTTAAGCTTTATGCGGGTGATTTCCGGGTTGAATACCGGTTTTGACGGCATGATGCCTCACATTACGGCTTTTATGGATTTCAGCTCCGCCGCCAGCCGCGACAGGGTGGTTCGGATTTCGGCTGGGGAGGAGCGGAATTCGCCCGCGGCCTCACCGGCTATTTTGTCCAGTCCGGTTTTGCCGTCAATTCTCCGCCAGACCCAGGCTGCCGCCGGATTAAGCGTGTAAATGCAGTTGATTTCGCGCGAGTCGCGGTAAAGCGGCAGAAGCACGGTCTCGCCGCCGATTACGCGGCTTATCATGTTGCTGTTCCTGCGCAGCACCGTGTTTTGCACCATATCTGGGATTATAGCATGTTCTCAATAGCGCGACCGAATTTTACGTCAAAAATGGTATATTAGTACTGCTTTTTCAAGGAGGCCGGATGGCCAGAATTATTGTGGCGGCGCTTGTGCTTTTCAACTGCGTTTGCGGCGCATTTGCCCAGACCCCGCCGGAAACCAAAATACCCGCCCTGCCGGACACCGCATACCGTCTGCTTCAGGGCGATGTTCTCAATATAGTGGTTTTCCCCGCCAGGGAATTTTCACGCGAGGTCATGATTCAGCCCGACGGCACCGTGGAAATGGCCATGACAGGCCCCGTTCACGTCATGGGCGCCACCACGTCGGAGGTGGAAACCATGCTGGAACAGAAGCTCGCGGCCTATGTGAACAAACCGCAGGTTTCCGTAAACATAAAATCTTTTGCGGACAGAAAGGTCCTGTCCGCCGGCGAAATCACCACCCCCGGCGTCTATGATTACAAGGACGGAATGCGCGTCCTGGATCTCGTAAGCAGGAGCGGCGGCTTCAAGGATAACGCCCGCCTGTCCAAAATCAGAGTATTCCGCAGGCAAGGCGGCAGCACCACGATGATAGAGGTTAACATGGAATCCTTCCTTGCCGGGGATTTGTCCGAAAATTTTCAGCTTATGCCGCAGGATATCCTTTATGTGCCAATCAAGCCCGTTACAAAAAGCGCGCGCTGGATTTCAGACAATTTCGTGCCCTGGGCCACCTTGTTCACCTTCGGTATAACGCTGTCGCTGCTGGCGCATCGCTGATATGATAGCCGAAATGTCGCTCTATGATTACTGGCGGGTGCTAAGGCGCAGGAAGTGGGTAACGTTGACGGCGGCGGCAGCCACTGTATTTTTCACGCATTACTACACAAGCCGCCTTCCGGTGGTTTACAAAACCTCCGTGCTGATGCGCATGGTGCATTCCCAACTGCCGGAGTTTGACACTCCGCCCGCAGTGGCCGTTCATAATATGGAGGCTCCCCCCGTGGCGGAGGAGGCGGCAAGCCGGACGGGGCTGCTTTCCGGGGGGCTGATGTTGCCCTCCGTGTCGTATCGGGCCGACCTCCTTGAAGATTCGGAATTCATAAGGATAACGGTTTCCGGCAGCGACCCCGTCTATATCTCCAGATACGCCAATGCGCTGGCTCAGGCTTGCCTGGAATATGACCTGGAACAGAAAACCCGGCAGGTCAGAACCAAGCTCTCCAGCATAGACACGCGCGAGAAGCAGGTCAGGGATTCGCTGACCGGCTCCGAGAAGGCAAGGCAGCGTTTTCTGGAGAATTATCATGCCGCCAGCCATGAAAGTTCCCTGTCCTCCCAGTTGATGGAACTGGAGATTAAGCAGAAGGAACTGCTTTCCCGCTATACCGGCAGGCATCCGGACGTGGTAGACATAACGGAAAAAATCCAGGTCATCAAAGACAAGCTGGTCGAACTGCCCGCGCATGAGACCGAACTGTCCCGCCTCACACGCGAGGTCAGAAAGAACGACGAGATTTATACCACGCTCAGCAAGGAGTATGAGGAAACCAGGATATTGCTGAACTCGCTGGCGCCGTCCATGCAGGTGGTAAACCCCGCCGAGACGCCGTCGTCTCCGGCTTCTCCCAACAAGCCGCGCAATTACGCTACCGGTCTTATACTGGGCATCGTGCTGGGAGTGGCGCTGGCCTTTGTCATGGAAAACATGGACCTTTCCATAACCAACATTGAAGACCTGGAAAAGTTCACCCAGCTTCCCGTGATAGGACTTGTGCCTTCCATAGAGCGGGCGGACGGCGGCCCCGGATGGTCCTGGAAAACGCTGTTTTCGCGCTCCCGCGCGCAGCAGGGAGAGGCGCTGCGCAACATGCTGATTTTCAGCCACGACCCCAAATCCAAAATGGCCGAGCCGTTCCACATACTGCGCGCCAATATCCTGTCCAAGCTGGGCCGGCGCGAGGGCGGCTCCGCGCTGGTATTCTCCTCGTCCGGCGCGGCGGAGGGAAAGACGCTGTGCGCGTTGAATTTCTCCATAGCCGCAGCCAACGCCGGCCTTAAAGTGCTGCTGATAGACACTGACCTGCGCGGTTCCTCGCTTTACGGCGCGCTGCATTTATCGCGCGAGCCCGGGCTTGTGGACGTGGTGTCCGGCGCTGCGCGCTGGCAGGATGTTGTGCACGGCACGGCGGATTTCCTGATGGGCGGCATCGCGCCCGAAAAGCTCGCCTATTTCGCCGGCATAGACAACCTCAAGATACTCACCTGCGGCCGCCCCGCGCCCAGCAAGGTCAGCGTGCTGGAGAGCGAAAGCATCCCCCGCCTTATCAAGGAATGGTGCGCTGATTTTGACCTTGTTGTTTTTGACACTCCGCCCGTGCTGCTGTTCGTGGACGCCATAATCCTCTCCAAACTGGTTGACGGGATAGTGCTGGTCTACAGCGCCGGCAAGGTGAGCCGCATGGCATTGAAGCGGACAAGGGAGCAGTTGGGAGAAATAGGCAAAAGCAAACTTCTGGGGGCGGTGATAAACAATCTCACACCCGCAGACGATTCCTCTCATCATGCCACGCATTATTCCCACTATTCCTGATTTACCCGGCGCGCGGGGAGGCTTATTGATGTCTGCATAAATAAAAGCCTATGCGACTGAGCCGATTTCGCAGCGAAACAAGAAGCCAAAGGCTGGACATACTGTTCGTATGTCCGGCCTTTGGCGACGCGGTTGCAGCCCGAAAGCGGCTCGGCCCCTTCGGGGAGGCCCGCCTTCAGGCCGCGCGCGTCGTTGCGGCTGTTTGCAGTGCGGACAGCACAGCGGCGCAGCCGCGCCTAGCGCGCGGCCTGAATTCGGGCCTTCGCATAGGCTTTTATTTATGCAGACATCAATAATACTCTGGCAACTGCTGTTCGCCCTGGCCGCCGCCGCCGTTATGGGCAGGGTGGCCGTAACGGTCTCGGCCCCGCTGGGACTGGCCGCGCTGCTTGCCGCCGCGCTGATAGCGGTTACCCTGGTTTCGCCGCGCAGGGGACTGGAAACGCTGGTGTTTTCCATGATGCTGTCGCCGGAACTGGCGCTTGGCAGCGTGGGGGGGCGCTTACTGACGCTGCGTTACGATGACCTGCTTCTGTTAGCCGTATTTTTTACATGGTTTGCAAAAACCGCCGTGTCAAAAGAACTCAAGCTGTTCAGGCGGACGCCGGTAACCGCTCCGGCGGCGGCATATGCATTCGTATGCGCGCTCTCAACGCTGGTTGGAATACTCTCAGGCAGGCTTGACGCCGCCAAAAGCGCTTTTTACACGCTGAAATATATAGAGTATTTCTTCCTTTTCCTGATGGCGGTCAACGTGACAACAGACAAGGCCGAGGTTTCCCGCCTGCTGAAAATGTTCATTTTAACCGCGCTGCTGGTTACGGCCTACGCATACAACTACCACTTCCGCACCGGCGACCGCGCCACCGCCCCGTTTGACGACGGTTTGTACGGCATACGGTCCAGTTCCGAGCCGGGGACGCTGGGCGGTTATTACCTCGTGGTATTCGGGCTGCTTCTTGGCATGATGACGGAAATGTCCGGCGCGCGGCTGTACGCGGCGGCGGGCGTGTTCATGGCGATGTTTCCAGCTTTTGTTCTTACGCTGTCCCGCGCGTCTTACGCCGGGTTCGGCGTGCTGGTCGCGGCGTTGCTGGCCGGCGCGCGCAGGCGAGGCGTGGTGCTTGCGGCGCTGCTGGGGGCGGCGCTGTGTGTTTTCATAAATCCGTCGGTCCGCGACTCGTTCTACGACCGGGTGGAGCTTACTTTCAGGGGCGACCGGCAGTTCGCAACCCACGAAGTCAATCTGGCGGGCTACAACGTCAAACTGGAGGATTCCGCCGCGCAGCGCGCCTGGACCTGGAAATGGATACTGTTTCAGAAATTTCCGGAGCATCCGTTTCTGGGACATGGCGTAACCGGCGTCGGTTTCGTTGACACCCAGTACGGATTGATACTGGGTGAACTGGGGATTGCGGGACTGTGCGTTTTCATATGGTTAGCCGGCGCGGTGTATTATGCCGGCAGAAAATGCGCGCTCACGGCGGCTGCTCCGTGGGAGCGGGGATTGGGACTGGGCCTTATCGCGGCCCTTGCCGGGCTGCTGACGCACGCCATCACATCCAACTCATTTATAACCGTCAAAATCATGCAGCCGTTCTGGCTGCTGGCCGCGCTGGCAGCGGCGGTGGCCGCCAGTAATTCCGCTCCGCAGGCCGGCGGAGGCGGGGAATGAAAATTCTGCTGGCCACCTGCCGCAACCCGCATTTTGCGACCATAACCGAGTATATTGAATGGGCGATAACCGGCAATTCCCATCAACTGGATTTCTTTGACGACCGCGCTTTCCTCCTGCCCGGCAGATTGCGCGACGCGCTGCCGGCGCTTGCGTGCTGGGATATGGGGCGCATAAACAAAGCCCTGGAAAACGCCGTTTTGCGCGGAAAGCCGGACCTGGTTCTGGTGGCGGGTGGCTACAGAATATCCGGGGCAACCGTCCGCCGGCTGCGCGCTGCCGGAATTAAAACCGCGCTGTGGACCATAGACGCTTTTATGCCGCCGGAGTTGGCTGCCGCCGCGCCCGAATACGATTTCGTTTTTTGCGGCGGTACTGAGGCATTGGACTTGCTGCGCTCGCGCGGACTTCTTGCCGCGACATGGCTGCCGTTCGGTTTTGCGCGCGGTTTTCACAAACCGCAGCCACCTTCGGGCGAAAGCTGCGATGTCTGCTTTGTCGGCTCGCATTATCCCGCGCGGGAAAAGCTGCTTGAAGCCATAGCGAATATGCCGGTGAAGCTGCGAATTTCCGGCCCGGGCTGGAATAAACTCAGGCCCGGCTCGCCGCTGCGCGCCACCGCCCGGCAGGTTCCGCCGGAAGAATGGATGCACATATACGCCGGGGCGAAAATAGTTCTGTGTGCCGCACATCAGCCGGCGGAATATGCCTGTCATCAGGCCAGCCCGCGCATATTTGAAGCTCTGGCCACCCGCTCTTTCCTGCTGACCGACGCGCAGCGCGACGTTCTGGCGCTGTTCCGCGAGGGCGAACATATGGCGGTTTTCAGAACTGCAGCCGAACTGCGGGAAAAGATAACTTATTATCTGTCGCATGATGCCCAACGGCTAAGTATCGCCCGGGCGGGGCATGAATTCTCGCTGTCCCGCCATTCATACCATGACCGGATTAACCTGCTGGCTGATATC
Source organism: Elusimicrobiales bacterium (assembly GCA_041651175.1). Taxonomy (NCBI): domain Bacteria; kingdom Pseudomonadati; phylum Elusimicrobiota; class Elusimicrobia; order Elusimicrobiales; species Elusimicrobiales bacterium. The sequence goes on from JBAZJT010000018.1 coordinate 32,577, forward strand.
GTCTCCGGAGTGAAAAAGCGGGGTGAGGCTTATTATTAAAGTCGCGCATATAACCCAGGATATGGGAATGGGGGGGCAGGAAAAGGTGATTTATAACCTGTCTGTTGCCGCGGGGCCGGCGGTGCAGCCGCGGGTGTGGTGCCTCTGCGCCGGCGGCGTCATGGCGGGGGAGCTTGAGCGCGCCGGTGTCGGGGTGGAAATTCTGGGAATGGGCAGCAGGATTACGGCTTCCTTTGTTGCCTCTCTGCGCAGGAAAATAATTTCCGAGGATATAGACGTTGTCCATGCCCACGGCATGACGGCCCGCTCCGCCGCCGGGGCCGCCGCGGCGCTGGCGGGAAGGCGCGTATCGATAGCGCATCATCACACCACGTTAAGCGGACTTTCGCCTAAACAGAAATTGCTGGACAGAATCCTTGCCGGGGCCACGGGCGCGGTAATCTGCTGTTCCGAGGCGGTGCGCCGCTCCGTTGAAGCGGAGGAAAGTTTTCTGTATCCGAAAACGGCCGTGATTTACAACGGCGCGCCTCCCGCCAAACCGGCGGACAGGGAACAGTCCCGCCGCGCCTTGGGCATACCGCCGGGGGCGGGAGCGGTTTGCTGCGTCGCCTCGTTCCATCCGCACAAGGGGGTTGAATTTCTCATAAGGGCGGCGGCAAAGCTGGAAACGGAAGCATATATAATTCTGGCCGGAGGCGGCCCGCTTGAGGGCAGCCTGAAAAAACTGGCGGGCAGCCTGGGTATTGCGCACCGCGTCATATTCGCCGGGGTTGCGGCGGATTTGTCGCCGGTGTTTTCGGCGGCGGACGCGGCGGTCTCGCCCTCTTCGGAGCGGGAGGGGCTTTCCCTGTCGCTGGTGGAGGCCATGTCCGCCGGGAAACCTTTGATAGGGACCCGGCTGGGCGGAACACCGGAAGTCGTTGCCGACGGGGAGAATGGGCTGCTTGTGCCGCCTGCGGACGCCCCGGCCCTCGCCCGCGCGATAGACCGCCTTATCTCCGGCGGCGCGCTGCGCGAAAAAATGGCCGCCCGCGGGCTTGAGATATACCGCCGCAAATTCACGCTGGAAAAAATGCGGGACGAAGTGGAAAAAGTTTATGGAAAGTTGTTGCTGCGGTAAGCCGCGCCACGTGCTGTTTATCTCCGGCTTTTCGCGCATCGCGGGAGGCGGGCAGCGCAGCCTTCTGCTGTTGCTAAAGCACCTGGACCGCGCTGCCTTCGCGCCGTCTGTACTGGTCGCGGAGGACTGCGAGGTTGCGGTTCTGGCCCGCTCTCTGGGCGTGCCTGTCATCGTGCGCGAATATCCCATGCTGCGCCCGTGGCAGCTGGGGGGGCTTGCGGCGTTCTGCGCCTTCCTGCGCAAAACCGCAAGGGAGCGCGGCTTTGAGATAATTCACACCGACACGCCCGATATCGCGCTAATGTCCGCGCTGGCTTTTGCCGACGGGCTGGCGGAGACGGTGTTTCACGCCCGCGTGTCGGAGCGCAGCCGGCACGACCTGCTTATAGAGCTTTTTTCATCCGCCGTGATAGCGGTGTCTCGCGCCGTGTCCAGGCGGTTTTTCCTGGCGGATAATCTTTTCGTGATTTATAATGGCGCGGACTGCGCGCAATACCAGCCGCGCGGCGGCGCCTCCGCCAAAGCCGCGCTTGGAATCGCGCCGGACGCGCTGACCATAGGCTATGCCGGACAGCTTGAGCAAAGCAAAGGGCTGGACTGCCTGCTGGAAGCATTTGCCGCCTTGAAGCCGCGCCTTGGCAATGCCAAACTCGTGCTGGCCGGGCGCGGCGCAATGCAGGCGGAGCTTCCGTGCAGGATTTCCCGGCTTGGCATAGCCGGAGATGTCGTGATGACCGGGTTTGCGGCGGACACGGCAGCTTTGTATCCGGCTTTTGACATTGCCGCGCTGCCCTCGCGCGCGCCGGAGGGGTTTTCGCGCATGATAATAGAGGCTATGGCATGCGGAGTTCCCGTCATCGCCTCCGATAGCGGCGGCAACCCGGAGGCGGTGCGCGGCGGCGAAACCGGTTTTCTTTTCCCCGCCGGAGACGCGTCCGCGCTCGCGGAAAAAATCATGCTCCTGGCGGAAAATCCGTCCCTGCGCGCAAAAATGGCCGCTGCCGCGCTGGCGGCGGCGCGCGGCGGTTTCACGGCGGAGAAAACGGCGCGGGCCGTTGAGAACGCATACCGTATGCTGCCGCGCAGACGACGTTTTATCCGCTTTGCGCTGCTGACGCTGCGGCGGCTGCTGCTGGCTCCGTTTCACGGGCTGCGAGATCAATTACCCGAGGAGCAGTCAGCCTCCGGCCCGAAATCCCGGCGCCCGGACGCCGCGCCGGACGGCGGACGCGCAACCCCGGAAAAAATATTGCTCATACGGACCGACAGGATAGGGGACATGGTCCTGTCTACGCCGTTTTTCTCCGCGATGCGGAAGAAATATCCGGCAGCGGAGATAACTTTGCTTGCCCGGCCTTTTGCGAAAGAATTGCTGCGCGCAAGCCCTGAGATAGACCGTTTCATTGAATGGCGCGGCTGGCGCGCCGGCGATATATTCCGCTTGCGCGCCTGCGGCTTTGACATGGCCATAGACATGCTTGCCGACCGGGACTGCGGCACCGCCGCCCTGGCGGCGCTGTCCGGCTCGCGCGTTGCCGCCGGGTTTGATATGGAGGGGAGGGGACTGTTCCTGAACCTGCGCGCGCCACGCCCGCTGGGGCTGCATTTTACCGGCGAACTGCAAATACTGGCCGAAACCGCGGGGGCGGACGCCCCGCATGGCCTGCCTTTTCTGATACCGCAGGCTCATGCGCTGGATAAAATGCGCGGGCGGCTGGCGCAATCCGGCATCTCAGGCGGGGACAAGATTTTGCTCGTTCACCCGGGGGCGCATAGCCCCCTCCAGCGCTGGCCGGCGCGGCGTTTCGCGGAGGCCGCCGCGCTTTGCGCGGACGCGACAGGCTGCAAAATCGCCGTTGCCGCGCAGCTGCCGCATGAACTGGATGAAATCCGGGCCGTCCTGGGCGACGGCGCAGTGTGCTTCCATTCGCTCGGCCTGGACGATTTCACGGCGCTGGCTTTCCTGTCGGGCGCGTTTTTCGGCAACAGTTCCGGCCCTTTCCATATAGCCTGCGCGGCGGGCGCGAAATCGCTTTGCATAATGCCTCCGCAGGACGGAATCCGGTGGAAGCCTCTGCCGCCGGACTGCGCCATGCTGGAATCCCCGGACGGGTTAATAGCTTCAATCACGGCGGAGCAGGCGGTTCCCGTTTTGAGCGGCCTGGTCAGGCGCGCTTCCGCTGTTGACGCGAGGAGAGGCTCATAATGTGCGGAATTTGCGGTTTTTCCGGTTTCAGGGACGATGGTCTTGCCCGCGAAATGGCCAGCGCGATGATTCACCGCGGGCCGGATTCCGACGGTTTTTTGTTCTCTGACGATGTTACCCTGGCCATGCGCCGCCTTCGGGTGATAGACCTGCGCTCCGGCAATCAGCCCGTTTATAACGAGAACCGGCGCGTCTGCGTCGTCTTCAACGGGGAGATATACAATCACCGCGCCCTGCGCCGCGAGCTGGAGAAATGCGGGCACCGTTTTTCCACGGAAAGCGACACGGAGGTCATAGTCCACGCCTACGAGGAATTCGGCCCGCTCTGCGTCAGGAAGCTGGAGGGGATGTTCGCTTTCGCGCTCTGGGATGCGGACGCGCGCTCCCTGCTGCTGGCGCGCGACCCGCTGGGCATAAAGCCTCTTTATTATTATCTGGGCGGCGGGAAACTGGTTTTTGCCTCCGAATTAAAGGCGCTTCTGAAATGGCGCGGCCTGCCGCGCGCTATGGACCATGAGGCCGTGGACGCATATCTCAATTACCTTTACATCCCGGAGCCGCGCAGCATTTTCAAGGATGTCCGCAAGCTGGAAGCCGGGCGGATAATGCTATTCAGCGGCGGCAAGGCGGAGACCCGGGTTTACTGGCGTCCGCCGGAGCCGGGATCGCTGAATCTGTCCGGGGAGGACGCTCTGCGCTACGCGGAGCAGCTGCTGGAGCAGACCGTCAAAAGCCATCTGTCCAGCGATGTGCCGCTGGGCGTTTTTCTCAGCGGCGGGCTGGATTCGGGGGCGGTAACCGCCTTTGCCGCAAAGCATTCACCCGGGCGGCTGAAGACCTTTTCCATCGGCTACAAAAACCCGAGCGAGAAATCCTATGACGAACTGGACATGGCCCGGCTTGTTGCAAAGCGCTACGGCACGGAGCATAGCGAGATAACGGTCAGCCCGGACATAACGGAACTGATTCCCCGCCTCGCCTGGCATTTTGACGAGCCGCACGCCGACTCCGGCGCGCTTGTTAATTATCTGATTGCCGCCGAGGCGCGAAAGCATGTAACCGTCGCGCTGTCCGGCGCCGGCGGCGACGAGTTGTTTTGCGGATATCCCCGCTATCTGGGCATGAAACTTTATCCGGTTTATAACCGCCTGCCCGCTTCCATGCGGCGCGCCGCCGCCGCGCTGGCGGACAAACTCCCGGAAAGCGGCAAAAGCCGCGACCTTGCCAACTGGGCCAAACGTTTCACTCGCGGGGCGGAACAGGGGCCGTTTGAATGCTATAATTCGTGGATTTCGTTCCGGGGCGGGCATGGCGGGCTGTATTCGCCGGATTTCCGTGCCGCGCTTGAAAACGCGGACCCGTCCGCGGCGCACCGCGCCGCATTTGGCGCGGCCTCCGGAAGCCTGGCTATGCGCGCGGTCCAGCTGGACATGCAAACCTATCTGCCCGGCGACCTGCTTATGATGTCCGACAGGATGAGCATGGCCTCCTCTCTGGAGTTGCGCGTGCCTTTCTGCGATGCGAAGCTGGCGGAATTTGTCTGCGCGCTGCCGCAGAGCCGGCGCTTTGGCGGTTTTGCGTTAAAGCCGCTGCTGCGTAAAATTCTGGCGCCGCATTTGCCGGCAAAAGTGCTGTCGGGGCGCAAAAAGGGGTTCATGGTTCCGCTGCCGCTGTGGCTGCGCGGCGGTATGGGGGAGCTTGAGAAACGATACCTGTCGCCGGAAACGATAAAGAAGCGGGGCCTGTTCAACCCCGCCGCGGTGAAAGCTATAATCAGGGAGCACAAAAGCGGCGCCCGCGGCAATGCGGATTTAATATGGTCGCTTGTGATGCTGGAGGCATGGCAGCAGGCTTATGAAGACTCCGCCGGAACCGGGCCGCGTTGAGCGGCTGCTGGTTATTCTGTCCGCCGGAATAGGCGATTTCATAATCGCGGTTCCGGCTCTGAAGGCTTTGCGGCGGCTCTATCCCCGCGCGCGGATGACGCTGGCCATTTCCTCCAGGACGCTGGAATACGCGCGCGGCTTCGGCGCGGAAGAGACCGTTGCGATGGACAATTCCGGGCTGCTGCCGCCTTCGCGCTGGGCCGCCTGCTTCAATGCCGCGCTGGGACTGCGGCGCGGGCGTTTCGATCTGGCGGTGAATTTATACCAGATAAGCTCCGCCGCGGGAATGCTTAAAATGGCGGCATTGTTCCTGGCGGTTGCGCCCTCCGCCAGCGCGGGGCGCGACACCGACGGGCGCGGTTTTTTTTACGGCATAAAACTGCCCGACTCTTCCGCCGACGGTGTCTGCCAGGGCGAGCATTACGCGCGGCTGGTCGCGCGCCTGGGCGGGCGGGCCGAGCCGCGCGAGAAGGCCGATCTCTGGATAAGCGCGCCGGCGCGGCGCGCGGCGGACGATTTCCTGGCGCGGAATGGGCTTGCGCCGGGACGGTTCATTGGCATCAATCCCGGCGGAGCCCAGCTGTCCCACCGCTGGACGGCGGACGGCTTTGCCGCCGTGGCGCAAATGCTTAAACTGCGCGCCGGAATGCCTGCGCTTATAACCGGCGGCCCGGGGGAGGAGACTCTCGCGGCGGAGATAGCGGCAAAGATACCCGGCGGGGCCGCTGTGTCCGCAGGGAAATTCGGTTTTGACGGAACACTGGCTCTGGTCAAATCCATGCGGCTGCTGGTAACCACGCATTCCAGCCTCATGCACGCGGCCAATGCGTTTGAAACGCCTTTTGTCGCGCTGGCGGGGATAAGCGACATCCGCCGCGACGGGCCGTATGCGCCGGCTGCGGGGCGTTTTGAATTCATACAGCATGCGGGTTTCCCCTGCGGGGATGAAAACCGCCCAAGCCCCGCCATGCTGGCCATAAGGCCGGAGGAAGTGTTCGCCGCGGCGGAGCGGCTGTTATGAAAGTTGCGCATATAATAACGCGGCTGGAGGCGGGCGGATCCACCGCCAATGTGCTGGCGTCGGCGCGGACGGGGGAGACCGTGCTTATATGCGGCAGAACGGAGGCGGGCGCGCTCAGGACCGCTGTTCCGGCGGGTACGGCGGTTTGGGAAATTCCCATGATGCGGCGCAGCGTGAATCCCGCGCTAGATTTTCTCGCTTTTTTGAAAATCGCCCTGCTGCTGCGCCGTGTCAGGCCGGACATAGTGCATACACACACCTCCAAGGCCGGCATTCTTGGCCGCTGGGCCGCGTTTGCGAGTAATATGACGCTGCCGCGCTCGTGCCGTGCCGCCGTGGTTCACACTCCGCACGGCCATGTGCTCTACGGCTATTTCGGCGGGCTGAAAACCTTCATATATGCCGTTGCCGAGAAAATCGCCGCGCCGGTTACCGATGCATTAATTGCACTCTCCTCCGGCGAACTGGAGGAAAGCCTGTCCGCCGGAATAGGGAGCAGGGAGCAATGGGTGGTAATACCCAGCGGCGTGGACTTCCCGCCGCCGGAGCGGGAGGCCGCAATCCTGCGGGCGGGGCGCAAAATCCGCGCGGAGCACGGGATTGCGGAGAACGATATTATCGCAGGCACGGTCGCCCGGCTGGAGCCGGTCAAAGGCGTGCGCTATTTCCTTGAAGCGGCAAAACTCGTGCGCGCAAGCGCGCGTTTTATGATAGTCGGCGGCGGTTCGGAGCGGGAATTTCTGGAAAGGCGCTGCGCGGAACTGGGGCTTGCGGAAAAAATAATATTCGCCGGGCACAGGGATAACCCGCTGGACTGGATGGCAGCCATGGATATTTATATCCAGCCTTCGCTTAACGAGGGGCTGGGACGCACTGTGATAGAGGCGCAGTTTTTGCGAAAACCCGTTGCGGGGAGTAATGTGTGCGGGATAAAGGATATAGTGAAAGAAGGCGTCTCCGGCTTTCTGGTCCCGCCGGCGGACCCGTCTGCGCTGGCCGGCGCGGTTGATAAGCTGGCCGCGGACGCCGGGCTTCGCCGCGCATTCGGCGAGGCGGGCCGCGCGGCGGTAATCCGCCCGGACGAAAACGGGCTGCCTTATTTCAGCGGTCAGGCCATGGCGCGCAATCTGGACAGGCTTTACGGAAAGTTATGCGGAAGATAATTGCATTGCTGCTTCTTGTCTGCTGCCCCTGCGGGGCCGCGGAACTTAAAACTGTTGCGCACGTGCATACCCAATTCAGCGCGGACGGCGATGCGCAGCCGCTTGGCAAAACGCTGGAGCTTGCCTCTGCGGCGGGGATAGACGCGGTGGTGCTGGCTGACGACGCCGCCGCATGCATGGAATACGGCCTGCCGCCGCTGCGCCGGCTGCTGAAGGCCTCCGTTTCAAGAAAATCCGTGACGGGCGGCGGCCCGTCCGCGTTTCTGGAAGAAATCGCGGCGCAGCGCGCGAAATTTCCCGATATAATCATCATTCCGGGCGTGGAGGCCGCCGCTTATTACCGCTGGTCCGGCAATATAATTCAAGGCCTTACGGTGAATGACTGGCACCGGCATATGGCGGTGGCCGGCATGGAAAAGGCGGAGCTCTACCGCCGCCTGCCGGTGTCCGGCAACCCGGGCGGCTTTCCCTTCCGCGTCTGGACGTTGTTGCCGCTGCTGATGGTTTTACCCGCATGGCTGCTGTGGCGGCGCGGCGCGCGAAAGGCGGCCGTTGCTATTGCGCTGGCCTGTGCTGTTTTGCTTGCGCAACTATGGCCATTCCGCCCATATCCGTATGACATTTACGCCGGGCGCACGCCGGATGCTCCTTATGCCGCCCTGGCTGAATATGCGGACAGAAACGGGTTTCTGTGCTTCTGGCATCACCCCGAAGCGCCCAACTGGCGGACGCCGGCGCGCATAGCGCCGCGCGTCAGCGCGCAGACCGGGCTTTATACGGACTGCCTTGAAATAGCGCCCTATACGCTGGGTTTCGGCGCATTCATGGAAGGCAATAAATACATGACTGTTGCCGGCGGGCCGTGGGACAGGGCGCTGTTGGCTTTTGTAGAGGGCCGCCGCCCCAGGCCGGCCTGGGCTTTCGCCGAGCTTGATTATCACCGGCAGGGCAAGGACGGCACCTGCATAGACACCAATTACATGATGGTCCGGGCGGAAAACCGTTCCCCCGCTGCGACGCTGGCTGCGCTTAAGGAAGGCAAATTCTACCCGGTGCAGCCGGACGGCGGCGAGGCGCTGCGGCTGGACAATTGGCAGGCCTCCTGCGGCGGGCGGACCGCGCAGTCCGGGCAGAAGCTGAACTGCGGCGGGCGGCATGAAATAGCGTTCGCGCTTTCCGGTAATGCGCCACGGGCGCATATAAGGCTCATTCGGAACGGCACGGTCGTTTTTGAGACAGAAGCCGCAATTCCGTATTCCCATGAGTTTCACGGCGCGGCTGAAAAAAGCAGCTATTACCGGCTTGCGGCCTCGCACCGCGCCAACGGGGCGCTGCTGTCCAATCCCATTTTTATTGAGGGCCAACAGTGATACTCTCAGCCCACCAGCCGCAATTCATGCCCTGGACGGGATATTTTGACAAAATGCGCTCCTGCGGCGTATTCGTGCTGCTGGACGATGTGCAGTTCAAGAAAAACGAGTGGCAGAACCGCAACCGTATCCTGACGCCGCAGGGGCCGCAATGGCTTACAGTCCCCGTGATTCACGAATCCGGCGCGTGGATAAGCCGCGTCAGGATCAACAATTCCAGCGACTGGAAGCGCAAGCATTTGAAAACGCTGGTCCAGAATTACGGGAATACGGATTACTTCGCGCGGATAATGGCGGAGGTGGAAAAAATATACTCGCAGGACTTCGAATATCTGTCGCGGATAAACACGGCGTCTGTTCTGTCCCTGGCAGGGATGCTCGGCGTGAAAACACGGACAGAGATGCTCTCCGCCAATCCGGTTGAAGGCGCCGCCAGCATGCGGCTGGTGAATTTGTGCCGCAAATTCGGGGCGGACACATATCTGGCCGGCGCGGGGGGGAAGGAGTATATGGATATGAAACTTTTTTCCGACGCGGGGATAAAAGTGGAGTTCCAGAACTACGCCCCGCCCGCATACCGGCAGTCAGGCGGCGAATTCGTTCCCGGACTATCCGCGCTTGACCTGTTGTTTCACTCAGGAGGCAGTTTGCCATGAAAATTCCTCATTCCAGGCCATGCCTCGGCGAAAAGGAGACGGCGGCTGTTATCCGCGTCATCAAAAGCGGAATGCTGGCCCAGAACGGCGAAACGGCGCGTCTTGAAGCCGCGGCCCGGAAAATCTCCGGCATAAAACATGCGGCGGCGGTTTCCTCCGGCATGAAGGCGCTGGAGCTTGCGCTGGCGGCGCGCGGCGTCGGTCCCGGAGACGAGGTTATAATCCCTTCCTATTGCTGCAGCGCGCCCTGGCATGCGGTTATGGCGCGGGGCGCGCGCGCCGCGCTGGCGGACTGCGACCCGAACGCTTTCAACCCGTCGCGCCGGGACATAAAACGGGCGATGACGCGCAGGACCAAGGCGGTTATCCTGCCCAATATGTTCGGCCTGCCCTGCGACCCGGGCGATATCGCGCCGGATGCGCCTTTCGTGATACAGGACTGCGCGCACTCCTTCGGGGCCACCGTAAACGGGCGCTTTGCCGGCGCGCTTGGCGATGCATGCACAGCGTCTTTCTATGCGACAAAACTCATGGCGGCGGGCGAGGGGGGAATGGTTCTCTCCGATTCCGCAGAAATCGCCGGAGAGGTTCGGGATTTGCGCGAGTATGACAAAAAACCCGCCGACAAACCGCGTCAGAACGCCAAACTGACGGATTTACAGGCCGCGCTCGCCCTTGTCCAGATGCGCAGGCTTAGGGAATTCATCTCCGCCAGACAGGCCGCGGCGGACATGTATGATGCCGCGCTTTCCGGCTCCAGTCTGGTTTTGCCGTTGCGGCAGGAAGGGCGGATATATTTCCGGTATGTTGTCCGTGTGCCGGGAGGCAAGGCGCAGGCTGTCATTGAAAAGCTGAACAAGGCGGGAATAGCGGCGCACAGGCCGGTTTTCCGCCCGCTGCATCTGGATGCGGCGCAATCGCGCGCCTTCCCGGGAGCGGACGAGGCGTTTTCTTCCGCGGTGTCTCTGCCTCTGTATCCGGGCATATCCGGACGCGATATTGCAAAGGTTTGCAGCGTTCTGCTGGCTTGCACAGGCTTGCGGTAAATCCGGGAACTTGCCGCGCTCCCCGCTCCTTGCCCCGTTCCGAATGTGGGCAGCCAACCGTCAGCTAACCTGAATGTTTCAGTTGGTTGCGAGGACCGAGGCGAAAAAGCGCGAAAGGATAACTTTCCTGACTTCGCCAATCCTCTCTAAAATCAGCCCGTCCTCGTCGGAGGGGTATTGGAATTTGGGTGTCCCGTTGATAAAATATAGTTATGTTTGTCAGGAAGAAACGCAACAAAAGCGGTTCTGT
>JBAZJT010000019.1 GCA_041651175.1 Elusimicrobiales bacterium
TGACAGAACCGCTTTTGTTGCGTTTCTTCCTGACAAACATAACTATATTTTATCAACGGGACACCCAAATTCCAATACCCCTCCGACGAGGACGGGCTGATTTTAGAGAGGATTGGCGAAGTCAGGATGCTTTTGCTTTCAGTCGCTAATATCAACGTAAGTCTGCCGGTTCCGGCGCCCAGTTCCGCAATATTTTTGCCGCGCCAATCCGCGATTTTGCGCAACGCGCGCGGAATATTTTGCTTATAATCCTCCCGCGAGACAAGCGCCTCGTATTTCAACGGATGGGTTTTATAAATCTCCGCGTGCGATGGCATCAGAGCTTGCGGGAGTATTCGCCGTTGCGGCAGGTTACGGCGGATTTGGTTTCCAGCTCAAACAGCGCAGCCGCGGCGCGCGGAACCGTCCAGCCCGTTTTTTCAACCACCGCGTCCAGCGTGAGCGACTGCGCGCCTATGCATTCCAGCGCGGCGGCCTCGTCGCGCGAAAGCGGAACTGCGGGGGCCTTCGGCGCAAGCGCGGCGTTGCTCTGCTCCGGCATTTTTATGCCGAAGCGGCAGTGGAGCGGCAGCGCGTCTATGATGTCGGCGGCGTTGCGCAGCACCCCCGCGCCGTCTTTTATAAGCAGATTGGGGCCTTCGCTCATGGGATTGTCTATCAGCCCCGGCACGGCGAAGACTTCGCGCCCCTGCTCCAGCGCCAGTTTGGCCGTTATCAGCGCGCCGGAGGTAACCGCACCTTCTATGACGGCCACCGCGCGAGAAAGCCCGGATATTATGCGGTTGCGCCGGGGAAAGTGATGCGGTTTGGGGCCCGTGTCAAAATTGTATTCGCTTATTATCGCGCCGCCGCCTTTGACTATCTCGCGCGCCAGGTCGGCGTTTTCCGCCGGGTAGCAGCGCCCGATGCCGGTGCCGATTACGGCCCATGTCGCGCCTTTGGCCTCCAGCGCGGCGGCGTGGGCGACGCTGTCTATGCCGCGCGCCAGCCCGCTGGCTATCACAAGCCCGCACTCGCTCATGTCGCGCGCCAGCCGCGCCGCCACCCGCCTGCCGTAAGCGGTGGGCTTGCGCGTTCCCACTATCGCAGCCGCCGCGCGCGGGAAATCGGCATTGCCCAGGATATAGAGCGCAAGCGGCGGGTCGATTATCTCGGCGAGCTGGGCGGGATAGTCCTCTTCTCCGAGAAAAACAATTTTCCCCCCCGCTTTAGCGGTTTTGTCCAGCTCCGCCTGCGGGTTGACGGCGGCGGAGTCCTTGAGAAACTGCTCCGCGGTTCCCGCCGACATTCCGCCCTGCGCCGACAGCGCCGCGGGCGAAAGCTTCAGCGCCTGCGCCGCGCCGCCGCAAAGCCGCTCAAGCCGCAGGAACCAGTCCGTCCTCAGCCAGCAGTAGCCGGCGGCGCGCAGCCGCGCCAGCCTGTCTTCGGCGGCGAGAGTCATCTGAGCATTGTCAGGCTGGTGCGCGCCAGGGCGGCTTTGGCGGCGTCGGGGAAAGATTCGGAAAGCCTGGAATAGTCGGCAAGGGCGCGTCCTCTGTCGCCCATGGCCTGGTAAAGCGAGGCGCGGTAATAAAGCGCATCGGCGGCGTATTTGCCGGCGCCGTGCAAATCAATCAGTTGAGAGAACGCCTTCACGGCCTTTTCCCGGTTGTCCGCGTAATAATTGCATATGCCGACGCCGTATTCCACCTCCTCGCTGTGCTGGGAGTTGACGTTTTTCGCGGCCCAGTTCAACAGCGAATCGGAATCATACCGGTCCCACAGGTATACCCCGCCGCCGGCAAGCAGCGCCAGCGCCAGGAGGAATTTCACAGCCCGCCCTCAGCTTTACTGATAATATCGCCCTTGACCACAGCGCCGGTCGCGGAGACTATTTCAGCGGTAACCTCGTCGCCTTTGACGGAAACGGCTTTTGCTATAGCTATGCGTGTTACCGCTCCGGTGCGCCCGTCCTCGCCCTTAAAATCCGCGGCGGGATGGTAGACGGTAATAAAATCCCCTGGTTTGACCCCGCCGGAACTCAGCCTCATGGCGATGATGTCCCCGGCGGAGGCCATCTCGTCCAACTCGTCCTGAAGGTCGGTCGTTGTAACCACGCCGTCTCCGCTCCAGCCCTCCGGCACGGATTTGGTGTCCCCGGCGGAGACGCTTAGCGCCAACGTGAAAGGGGTTTCGTCCGGCAGCGCGGTGTCGGGCATTTCGTGCCATTGCGCGGGTTTGACGGCCGGGATTTCGGCGGGGGCCGTTTTCGGCTGGCGGAGCGGGGAGCCTATATCCTCAAGCTGCGGGGCCGCAGCGCGCCTCTCCGGCGGAGGCGGGGCGGACGGAGTTTCCGCGCGCGGAGGCGCGGTTTTTACTGAAATCATGGAGGCGGAAGTCGGGATGACCCGCGGCGCGGCGGGCGGAACGGTGGTTTGCGCCTGCTGCGCGGGAGCCGTTGCCTGCGCGGTGGTTGTGGACAGCGCAACCTGCGCCGCGGCGGTTGACATGGCCGCTTCCGGCGCGGTATTGGCGGGCGCCGTTGAAACAGCCATGCCCGCCGCAGTCGCGGAGGAGGCGGACGTTTCGGCGGACGCGGGCCGGGAAGGGCCTTTGTCCGCTGTTATGGCGGCCTGAACGGAGGATGTGGAGGGAGAAACCGCCGGTTTGTCCGCGTTTTGCGCGCTGGCGCAGGCGGCGAAAAGCACAGCGAAAATTAGAGTGTTCATAGCGGCTTTATTATACATATTATCCTTCCTTTTTTTATTACGGAATGGCACAGGCTGCCGCCGAAGTAGTAGGCGATTTCGCGGTAGTCTTTGGCGTCAAACAGCGCGATGTCGGCCTGCCTGCCCGCGGCTATGACTCCGGCCCTGCCGCCAAGCCCCATCGCCCAGGCGCCGTTGACCGTGGCGGCGCAGAGGGCCTCTTCCGGCGAGAGCTTCATTTTAAGACAGGCAAGCGACACCGCAAACTGCATGTTCCAGCATGGGCTTGTGCCGGGGTTGAAATCCGTCGCCAGCGCGACGGGCAGGCCGCGCGCAATCATATCGCGGGCGGGCGGGTATTTGCCCATTCCCAGGAAGTGGTTTGACGCCGGCAGCAGCACAGCCATGACGCCGGCTTTTTTCAGGGCGGCAATCTCCCCCGCGCCGCAATAATCCAGATGGTCGGCGGAGATTGCGCCGCAGCGCGCCGCAGCGCGCGCGCCGCCGTAACGCCCCAACTGCTCGGCATGGACTTTGGGCGCCAGCCCCAGCGCGCGCGCCGCGCGCATCAGCCGCAGTGTCTGGGCAGGGGAAAAGAAGCCTTTTTCGCAGAAAATGTCGCAGAAAACCGCCAGCTTGCGCCGCGCTGCGGCGGGCAGTATTTCACGGATGATATAATCGCAGTATTTGTCCGCCCCGGAAAATTCCGGCGGCACGGAATGCGCGGCCAGCAGCGTCGGCGCTACGTCAACAGGGGAAAGTTCCGCCGCCCTGCGTATGGCCAGCAGGCTTTTAATCTCCGCGTCCAGTGAAAGGCCGTAGCCGCTTTTTGCCTCCAGCGAGGTGGTGCCGCAGGAAAGAAACCTGTCAAAGCGCGCTGCCGTCATCTCCGCCAGTTCCCGGAGGGAGGCCTTGCGCACCGCCGCCGCGCTTGAGGCTATGCCGCCTCCGGCGGCTTTTATTTCCGCGTAACCCGCGCCTTTGAGGCGCAGCCGGAAATCCGCCAGCCGGGGCGCGGCGAATACCGGATGGGTGTGGCTGTCGCAGAAGCCGGGCAGGGCGACGCGGCCTTGCGCGTCCAGAACGCGGGCGCGCCGGGCAAGCGGATGGCGCGCGGCCTCCTTCATGGCCCCGGCGAAAACCGTTTTGCCGGCTGAAATTATGACGCCGGCGCCGCGCACAAGTCCGGTGTCCGACATGGCCGCGCCCGCGCGCGGCGCATCCGGCCCGGCAAAGGTAAGCAATTGCCCGATATTGGCTATGAGAAGCGGCTTCTCCATGCAGGAATTATAACAATAAAAATGTTGCATAATTTAGCGATGCAGATTTTGCTTTCGCTTGCGCTGCTGTGCGGGGGCGTTCATGCGCAGGGCGCGCTTTCCCCTCTGGAACTTGAAATCGGGCAGATGATAATGCCCGCCGCCGACGTTTCCAGGATTGACCGCTTCAAGGACGCCATAGAGCGCGGCGAGATAGGCGGTATTCTGCTGCAATGGGGAAAATTTGATTCCGAAATAACAGCCGAAGCCGCGTCCAGGCTGCAATCCTGGGCGGCAAAAAGCCCGCTTGGCCGCCCGCTGCTGGTCGCCGTGGATTACGAGGGCGGGCCGGTTTTCTCGCCCGAAACGCTGGGCCTGCCGGATTTGCCGACCAATATGATGATGGGCGCCTCCGGCTCGGAGCGGGACTGCGCGTTCCTGTTCTATCTCGCAGGGCAGGAGCTTAAAAAGGCGGGAATCAACATGAATTTCGCGCCGGTGCTGGATATAAACACCGAGCCGGAAAATCCCATCATAGGCGTGCGCGCTTTCGGCGACAATCCGGCTGATGCGGCCCGGCTGGGCGCGGCCGTTATCGGCGGGCTTAACGCGGCGGGCGTGGCGCCGGTGGCCAAGCATTTTCCGGGGCACGGGGCCGCCTTTGCCGATTCGCACAAGCGGCTGCCGGTAATATACCTTTCCTCCGCCGCGCTGGCGGAGCATATCCTGCCGTTTGAGCGGGCTGCCTCCTCCTCGGGCGCGGCGGGGATAATGACGGCGCATGCGCTCTATCCCGCGCTGGACGGCGCGAATATAGCCACATTTTCCACCGCTGTCGTGCAGGGGATGCTGCGCGGCGAAACCGGCTACAGGGGGCTTGTGGTCTCCGACAGCCTGGACATGAAGGCCGCCTCCCCTGCGCTGGCGGATGTGCCGCGGGCAGCGGCGCGCGCCGCCGCGGCGGGCGTGAACCTGCTGCTTACCGGCGGCGGGGATTATGCCGGCGCGCGGAGCGCCATTATGCGCGGCGTGGAAGACGGCGCCGTCCCCCGTTCCGCCGTCGCCGAAAGCTGCCGGCTGGTGGGCGAGGTGAAGGCGAAATACGCCGCCTCGCCGCCGGAACCGGCGATGGCTACGGACGTGTCATCCAGCTATCTTGACGTGTCGCGCAAAATCGCGCGGGAGGCGGTTACCGTGGTGCGCAGCTCAAGCGGCATGGTCCCTTTCGTTCCGGCGGCGGCGCGAATTCCGGTATGCGCGGTGTTTTTCGTGCCGGCGCGGTTTTCGGACAATATGATTCCCTTTTCAGGCGCGGTAATGGGCAGGGGCTGGACCATTCAGCAGTATAATTCCCGCGTTTCGCCGGGCCGTGTTGACGAGGCCCGCGCCCTGGAATGCGCCGCCTGGGCGGATATCACGGTTATAGGCAGTTTCCAGTGGGCCGGCAGCCCGGTCAGAAAGCAGGTCGGGCTTGTCAGAAAACTTTTGCGGAAGGCGCGCAATCCGGTGCTTGTCTCGCTTATGAACCCTTATGATATAAACATGTACCCGGAAGCAAAAAACGTCATCGCCATTTACGGAACCACGAAATTTTCAGCCGCCGCGCTGGGCGAGATTTTGACCGGGCAAATCCCCCCCCAAGGCCGCCTGCCGGTGAAATTGAAGCCATGGCAATCCTCCGGCAAGCCGCATGCGGAGTGATCCCGCCGAGACTGCAATTTCCGGGTAAAAAAACCGCCGCCGCGATAATCGAGGCAGTGCGTTCAGTTCGTTTCAGGATAGTGGAGAAGTTTACCGCAGGAACTCCTCATAGGACATAATATATACCCTCTGAACGGTCCCATCTGTTTCTTGCAATTTTTTTGCAGCAGAATGGAGTAGAAGTGTTTTTCCGCACCTATAACGGTGTCCCTCATTGAACGAAACACACAAACGCTCTGGAACAAGGCGGGAACAACTCCCGGAACCTTTTCTGTTCCCTTTTCGTGTGTTTCATGGTTTGATTCCGTTTGCGTTGTCGTTTGCCAATACACCACGGTTTTTCAAAAAATGGGTGATGTCGTATGCTTATCATCCCCGATTGTTCGGCAATTTTTGTTTCGATTGCCGGGTAGTTATGGTCCGCGCCGTGCCATCAGGGTTTTATCCTCTTCGTGTGTCCATATTGCGGCGGCTGCTGCGGCGGAGGCTGCGACAGTTGTATGCAGCACGTCACTGTATCCCCTTGCTGCTCCGAGTCCCCCTACTGCGATGGCTGTGGCTAATCCTCCCAGCAGCGCTTTTCCAACGGGGCTTTTTGCGGCTTTGGCCGCTTTTGAAGCGAGGTTGCGCACAGCCGCCCCCGCCCTTGAGAAAATGGATGGCTTGCCGCCCGATTCATTGGATGCAGAATTGGCGGACGCCTGCTGCGTTTTCATAGCAGGCACTTCCATCGCCAGCTTTTTGCTGCCGGTGCGGGAGCGGGCTATATCGGCCGCGCTGGGCCGTTTGGCCGATTTTGAGCGCGAGGAGGAGCCTCCCCCTATGTAAACGCCGCCGCTTCCGCCGCCTGAGCGCGACGAGAACCTGGAACTGCCAGCCGATTCCCTGAATTTAAGGCCGCTGCCCGCCTTGTCGCTTTCCAGCCCGGCGAACGCGCTGCCGCAGACCATTATGATTGCCGCAAAACATGCCATCAGGTTATTCATCCCTCACTGCCTCCTTATCCCGTCATCCGATTTTTTTCTTCTCACGCCGTAGTCTAAGGGGTTTTTCATTTTTTCAGGGGCCAAAGGACCTATAGCCTGAATGTTTCAGTTGGATTGCGGGCGCTACGGCGTTACCCATTTTTGTGATGTGCTGGCGGACGACAACGAAAACGGAATCAAACCACGAAACACACGAAATACACGAAAAGGGAACAGAAAAGTTTCCGGTAGTTGTTCCCGTCGTGTTCCAGAGCCTTTTCGTGTGTTTCGTGTTATGCCGTTGATTGACAAGGGAAAAGTTGTTCTTTTCTATTTTCGTGTGTTTCGTTCAATGAGGACGCCGTTATTTTTGGCATTTGCCTCTTTATTCGCGCGGTTGTTTCCGGAAATCGGGACAGCAAAATACGGCATTGTGAAAGAAATGGGTGATGTCACACCCGATTACGCGGCACTATCTAACAGCAACTCTGGCGGCGTTTTTGCGATTGCAAGCGCGGATAGCGGGATAATCCGCAGCTTGTCGGAACTCAGTGACTTGGCAAGCGTTGCGTCGCATGGATAGATAATAGCCCGGATTCCCTGCTTTGCGGCGGGGATTTCTTTGGCAAACGCTTCAATGCCTTTGGCATGCGCAGGCGATGGCGTAGCTGAAAATTTGCATTCAATCGCGTGAAATTTGCCTTTCCACTCCACGATAAAATCCACCTCGTCATTGGCGGCGGTGCGCCAGTAATACGCAGCCGGTTTCTCGCCGGAGTTGGCAAACAGGCGGAACAGCTCGCCCGCGACCAGATTTTCAAACAAATAGCCGGATTGCGGACCGTCCGGCAGTTGCTTGCTATCCGAAAACCCGAGCAGGTTAGATAATGTCCCCGTATCGGCGAAATAAATCTTGGGCGCATGGATAAGCCGCTTTTTGAATTTCAGATAAAACGGCGGCAGCACTATGGTTTGATAGCTGGCATTTAAAACGGAAAGCCAATTTTTTACCGAATTTACGGAGATGCCCGTCTCCGTGGAAACGGCAGACATATTCAGCAGGCCTCCGGCCTGGCTGGCCAAAACGCGGACAAACTGGCTGAAAGTATTTAAGTCGCCCACTTTGAGTATCTGGCGGACATCCCGCTCAATATAAGTGGACATATACGCATTCTGCCATGCGCGAAATTCCAGTTCCTTGCGACGATGCAACTCCGGATAGCTGCCGCACAGCATCCAATTGGCGGCTGTTGCCTGATTTTTTACGGCAGGAATGCGATGTTTCGGATTCTCGGAGAGGGCAAGCGGGTAAAGCTCCAGTATCCGCGCCCGTCCGGCTAACGATTGCGAAACGCCCTGCATCAAAAGAAAATTCTGCGAGCCTGTGAGGACAAACTGCCCCATCTTGTCGCGGTCCGCGTCAACCAGTTCTTTAATATAGCTCAAAAGCTCCGGCGCGTACTGGATTTCATCCATTACCACCGGCGGCTTGTTCCGTTCAAGAAAGCCGCGCGGGTCCTGCAAGGCAAATGCCCGGATATCGGGCGTTTCAAGGGAAATATATTTGTGAGAGCCGGACAGAACCGCTTTTACAAGCGACGTTTTGCCGGATTGACGCGGCCCGGTAACAATAACTGCGGGGAATTGTTTGAGCGCGGCTTTTAACGCGGGCTCCAGATTTCTGTGAAAGTAATCAGCCATGTCTAAATGTTAGACAATTTGCAAAGTAAATGCAAATTATCTAACTATCGTGATGGGCGAGATTTTGACCGGGCAAATCCCCCCCCAAGGCCGCCTGCCGGTGAAGTTGAAGCCGTGGCAATCCTCCGGCAAGCCGCATGCGGAGTGATCCCGCCGAGACTGCAATTTCCGGGTAAAAAAACCGCCGCCGCGATAATCGCGGCGGCGCGTTCAATTTGTTTCAGGACAGCGGAGCGGTTATCGACAGTTCATGCCGACGCAATAGGTTCCGATGCAATAGCCTCCGACGCCCGGCCTTGTTATCCACGAACAGCCGCGGTGTGACATGCATGAGCTTTGGCCAAGCCCCGAGCAGGAAATATACTGGCCCCTGGTCTGTGCCGGGGAACCGTCGGTCTCCCAGTTGAATGATGCCGTTGTAACTCCCGAGGCCTTTTTGAGGGCTTTTTCCAGATTTGCCGCCCTTGCGCGGACAAATTTCATTTTCGAGGCCGCTGCCGCCGCATTGCACTCCATGCGGGATGTGGAGTTGGCGCAGGCTGCGTCCATGGCGTCAAAAGCCTCCGAGCGGTGAGCCAGCCAGCCGCCCTGTTCCTGCTCAAG
The DNA here is from genome assembly GCA_041651175.1 of Elusimicrobiales bacterium. Taxonomy (NCBI): domain Bacteria; kingdom Pseudomonadati; phylum Elusimicrobiota; class Elusimicrobia; order Elusimicrobiales; species Elusimicrobiales bacterium. Next base: position 8,917 of record JBAZJT010000019.1, read on the forward strand.
CGTGTTCCGCCCCTGCGGGTCCAGCGTGTCCATTAGCTTGCTGTAAGTTTCCTCTATGTGTTTGTCCCAGTTGCCTTCGGCTTCCATGGCGCACTCGGTCATTGCCGGTTTGTCGGCTTGCGCCCTGCCCGCGCAGATTTTGTATGCCTCGTCTATGACGGACGACAGAGGGGGAGCTGCCTTCGCACCCGATGCCAGCAGCAGACATGCCGCAGCCGCAAGAATTGTTCCGTTCATTTTTTTGCGCTCCTTGATTTTTGCATGGGCCGCTGTGCCGGTTTCTGGCCCTGTAGCGATAGTTTACCACGTAGCGTTTCACCAACGCATGGGCCGAAAGGCCTAGCGCCGGCTGCGGGGTTGCGGGGCCGTCCGCTCAGAACAGCGCCAGGTCAGTCAGGATTGCGGTGTACGACTGGGGGTGTTTCGTCTTCTGCGTGGCAAGTGTGGCGCACTGCATGCCAAGCCCCTCAAAAGCACGGGTGAAGGTGTGGAAGAAATCTTTCTCCAGTTTTATGAAATCCGTGGACGGCATGGGGCCCACAAGCAGCGCGCCCCTTAGCTTGCTGTTGTCGCAAGTGTCGGCCATTTCTATGGGGGTGGTGTAGGCGTTGGGGTTGCTGTAGGATTTCATGAACGCCGTTTCAAACCAGCCGTCTATGCCAAGCTCCTGAGCGCGCTCGTAGAGGCGCATAAGCGTGTAGCGCGCCAGATTCTCCTCGCCCTCGGGGTAGTAAACCCCCCAGCGGCCCCATTCGTTGGAGTTCGGCGGCGAAAATTTCTCGGCCTGTTCTATCTCTTCCGCGGTGGGGATTTCAAGCTGCGCGCCAAGCGGCAGGGCCAGAAGCTCCGTCATGCGCTGCGGTTCGTTGGGAAATTCGGAACCCATGGCGCCTTTGAGCTTGTGCAGCCTGGACATATTGACCTGTCCGGTTTCCAGCGGAGACTCGCCGCTGAAAAGAACATTGTCCTGTATGTTCGGAAATGAAAGGTCCGACTTGTCCAGCATTCTCAGCAGCGTGTCTTTGGCGGTCTGCGGGTCCGGACAGGCGATGGAGCCTTCGTAGCCCGAAGGCAGATGGGTGTTCCACATCGCTTCAAAATCCCCAAGCGCCCGCCTGCCGAACACAGACGAGGCCACCATCTGCTTGCGGTTGCCGGGAAAGCTGCCCAGGGTCTGAGCAAGCAAATCCCTGTTGGAGGAGGTCATCACCATAAGGTTTATATCATCAACCACTATGGCGGACAGGGCGGAGAGCTGCGCGTCCAGTTCCTGCCAGGTTCCCTGGTCCACCGCGCGCCGTATGCCTTTTGACAGGCGCATGCCCGTGGTATACATGACAGTCCCGGGCCCCAGCGATTTCTCCATCCCGTAATACACCGCGTTAAGAAGATGCGTTTTGCCGCTGCCCGGCGCGCCGCTGATGAAATACGGGTTGAAAAAAGACCCCGGATTGTCCGTTATCGCGGAAGCCTTGGCGTGCACCGCGCGGTTGTGGGAGCCGGTCAGAACCGTGTCCATGGTCCATAACGGGTTCAGCGGGGCGCAGATGTCCCACTGGAAATTGGCCCGCCTGATGTGCTGCAGGGTTGCGGCATGCCTGGCCGGACGCATGGAGGGCGGAGTGTCCGCCGGGGAGGACGGGACGGACGGTATTTCCTCAAGCGGAGGCTGCGTCCTTCCCTCCGTGGCGGCGGGGGGCGGAGTGCGGGGCGGTGTTGGCGGAGCGGACGGCGGCTGAGCCGGCTGCGCGGGTTGCGGGGCCGGGAGCGGCGCTTCCTGAACGGGCTGCTGCGCAATCGGTTGCATTGCGGCGGCATCAGGCTCCTGCGGAGCAACGGCCTGGATAATGGGTTCCGGCATGGCGGGCTGCGTCTGGGTTTCCGGGGGCGTTACCGTGTCGCCCGGATGGGGAAAAGTGTCTGTTTGCGGCGAGGTCTGCTGGAACGGCGATGGCGCTGTCTCATCCGGCTGCGGGGCGGGGGTTGCGGGAAAAGGCTCCGGCTGCGCGGCGGGCGTGGCCTGCGGCATGAAAGCGGGCAGAGGCTGCGCCGCCTCATAGCCTGCGGGCGCGGCTTCCGGCGCGGGCTGGGGCGCAACCGGCTCCTGCTGAATTCTCAAATCCTGGAACATGGGCGCATCCTGCGCCGGCGTTTCCGGCGGCAGTTCCGGCTGTGGCGCGGGGAACGGCGTTGCGCCAGTGTTTTGCGCAGGCTGGGGGGCGGACTGGCCCGGGACCGCAACTTCCTGCTCCGCGCGGTTCTTGTCCAGTTGCAGAAGCTGATCCTCCAGTCCGCGGAAAAAGGCACTGCCGTCGCCGTCGGGCATATAGGGGGCGGGCGCGTCCGCGGTTCCGAAGTCCGCGTTTTGCGCTAATTCCGGCGGGGGCGCGCTCTGCGCCGCGGACTCCGGCTGGGGCAGCCCTCCCGCCGGATTGGTTTTCTCGTTTTGCAGGTTGAGGAGGCTTTGCGTCAGCTTGTTGAAAAAATCCATGTCGTGCTTGGGCACGGGGCGGCTGGAGGGGTTGGTCTGTTCCGCAAGCCGGCATATTCCGGGCATGGCGGAGCGGACCGCGTCGCGCATGGCGGGGGTTACATGCGCCAGAAAAACCGCATACGTGTACGGCGAGCCGGCCCTGTGAGAGCTTTCCGCGAGTTTTGAAAATTTGTTCATCACCAGCCGCAAATCCTTTATGTCTCCGTCCATGAAAAGCGCGTGGCGGTCCATATCGGTTTCGGAGGGGTATTTTGAAAGCAGCCATTTGGTAATCATGTGTCAGCGTTTCTCCACTTTGTAGTAATCCGGGTAATTGTGCAGGGCGAACACGCCGGTCAGCGCGTCCGGGCCGAAGGCGCCCTCCCGGCGCGCGACGAAAGCGTCAGTAGTGAAAAGCAGCATGTACGGCGCGTCCTGGGCGTAGATGCGGTCCAATTTTTCCAGCGCGATTGCGCCGCCGAATGCGCCGTCCAGATATTTGTCGGCCTGCGGGTTGCGGTAATGCTGCGCGTAAGGAACGGCGCCTTCCGAGTGCAGCATCGTAAACGCCAGGCCGTAAAAACCGGGGGTGTCCGATTCCGCCTTCAGGGCGAATATCGGGAAGCGGCTTTCCGGCAGCCGGTTCAGCAGTTCCGGCAGAGGCATGGTTTTTACGCGCAGCCTGAAATTGGGGTTTAGCTTTTTAAGCCCGCAAGCCAGCAGTTCCATTGCGGCGCGCGATTCATAATCCCCGTCCCCGCAGACCGCCTCTATGTAAAACCCGTTTTTCCACAGCCGTCCGCCGTGCGCTTTTTTGAGATGCCGGGCCGCCTTCTCCGGGTTTAAGGAATAGGGCGGGGATTCCGGCCCGCCGGGCCGGCGCAGCGGGGTAGCAGGGCGGATTGCCCCGCCTCCCGACATGTCCAGCAGCTTGCCGTAATCCAGGGCGAAGGCAAATCCCTTGCGCGCGTTCTCGTCCGCGAAAAAATCCGGCGGCACGCCTTTGCCGTCCAGCAGCCCGCTTCCCGCCATCGGGTTGGAGGCCACCGCGATGGCGAAATTGAATGCCGCGAATTTGACGGAGCGGTTCGGCAGCCCTTCGGTTATCGTTACGGTTTTCATCCCGCGTAAATGAGGCAGGCTGGCGCGGGAGAAATCCGCGAAATCGGCGTCGCCGGCTTCCAGCATGGCCTGGCGGGTATTCTCGGAAGGCTCGGTCAGAAAAACAAGGCGGTTTGCCCGGGCGGGCGCGCGCCAGTAGTTTCCGTTTCTGGCCAGCACGGCGCGTCCCGTTGCGCTGGTGAAATTCTCCAGCCTGAACGGGCCGGTGCCGTTGGCTTCGGTTTCCGCGCCGGACGGGGCGGAGGCGTGCTTCTGCCATGTATCCGGCGCGCCGTCCCAGCCGCCATGCGCCGCAGTCCATGACTTTGACATCACAAAAGGCCATGAGGCCGCAATTTCCAGAAACCGGGAATACGGTTTTTTAAGGGTTATGACCACACTGGAGCCGTCCGCGCGGACGGCCTTGGCGAAATCCTCGTACTTGACCCGGAAGCCGCCGTCCGGCCCGCGTATGGAGCCGACACCCAGCAGCGGCCTCAGAAAAAGCGCGGCGGGGCGGCCCGGAGCGTCCATCATCATCAGCCGGACAAGGGAGTATCGCACATCCTCCGCCGTCAGCGGGGTTCCGTCGTGGAATTTGACGTCCTTGCGTATGGGGAATGTGTAAACCAGCCCGTCCGGAGAGACCAGGCCGTTTTCCCGCGACGGCGTTTCCGAACTGATTGCTGGTTTGAAATCGGAGTAGGTGTCCCCGAAAAACAGAAGCGGCTCGTAGATATTGAAAGCCACCGCCAGGCTGTAGTGGTCGCAAACCGCGGCGGGGTCCAGCGTGGAGGGCTTGTCCGGCAGGACAGTCACAAAAGCCCCCCCCGCCCAGGCCGGGGCGCAGAATGAAGCAAGCAGAAAAGCGATTTTCGCGGTCATGGCTGTTCGTTCCCGAACTGGTCGTAGGTTATGGAGCGGCGCTCGTATTGTCCCGCCGCCTCCGTTCCGCCGAAAACGCTGACGCCGAAGGACATGTTGCCGTTGAAAAGCGGCAGCACCTGATGCGCGTATGTGTTGTTCCCTCCGGAGTATCTGGCGCGCCATGCCAGCACGCCTCTGCCGTCATATTTCCACAGGGCGGCGTAATAGTGCCCGTCTTCCCTGACATTGCAGGCGGCGTAGACATTTCCGCTGTAATCAACCGCCATGGTTACGGGGATGTTGTTCAATGTGTCGCTGTAGCCGGCCCGCCATGTCATGTAGCCCTGCGCGTCGTAGCGCAGCAACTCAAAGGCGCGCAGCCCGTTGACCCTGTTTTCGGCCAGTATGAAGGCGCCGTCGTCTGCGGCCATCAGATAGACGGGTTTTGCGTCGTAGCCGGGGTCGTAATCCGCCTCCCATACCAGATAGCCGTTCACATCCGAGTTGGCAAGATGGACATATGAGTTGTGATTGTTATACCGGGCGCTGATGGAATAGACGGTGCCGATGCCGCTTGCGGATGAAATAAGCGCGTTTACCTGCGCCGGAGCGGGCGCGGCAAACACGGCCGCCGTCAGAAAAGCGAGCGGAAAGCGCATACCGCTATTGTACTACATTATGCAATTGTTTCCAGAGAGCGGTGCGGGGTTGCGGGCGAAGTCCTTTTTAACGCGGCTGCGAATTTGTAGAATTCCGGCGGTTCTTCAAGGAGGCAGTTATGCGGACAGCGGTCAGACAGGCCCGTGCGGAAAACAAATTTCAGCAGGCGAACGCAATCGCGCGGTGGCTGGACAAGCCGCCGTCGTCGTTTACCAAGCGCGACCTGCTCAGGTTCATCGCGGCGCACGGCATTCAGGTGGTCAACTTCCGCTATGTGGGCGGCGATGGCAGGCTCAAGACGCTGGATTTCGCCGGTGCGGACGCCGCAAATCTGGACCGGCTGTTTTCCTCCGGCGAGAGGGTGGACGGCTCCAGCCTGTTCAGCCATATAGACGCGTCATCGTCGGACTTATACGTCGTTCCCAGGTTTTCCACTGCCTATGTGAACCCGTTTGCCCCGCTTCCGACGGTGGATATACTCTGCGCCTATTTCACCAGCGAGGGGGCGCGGCTGCCCAGCTCGCCGGAAAATATACTTTTCAAGGCGCAGGCCGCGCTTAAAAAGGCCTCCGGAATGACGCTGGAGGCGATGGGCGAGCTTGAGTATTATGTCATCGCGCCGCGCCAGGAGAATTATCCGGTTACGGCGCAGCGCGGCTATCACGAGGGAATGCCCTTTTCCAAGTGGGAGCAGCTGCGCGTTGAGGCCATGCACGCCATGGCGCAGGCCGGCTGCAGCATCAAATACGCCCACGCCGAGGTGGGCCATATCCGCACCGACGAGTTGGAAATGTCCCAGCACGAGATAGAATTCCTGCCCGTTGCCGCCGGGGACGCGGCGGACCAGCTTGCCATCGCCAAATCCATGCTGCTGATGGCGGGGTTCCGGCACGGGGTGAAGGTTACATTCGCGCCGAAAATATCCGCAGGCCACGCCGGCAGCGGGCTGCACATACATTCGCGTCTGGTCAAAGACGGGCGCAACATGATGCTGGAGGGCGGCCAGCTTTCCGACACCGCGAAAAAACTTATAGCCGGATACCTGGCGCTGGCGCCTTCGCTGACTGCCTTCGGAAACACGGTGCCGACGTCGTATCTGCGGCTGGTGCCGCATCAGGAGGCGCCCACCAATATCTGCTGGGGCGACAGGAACCGTTCTGTGCTGGTCCGCGTTCCGCTGGGCTGGCATAACGTCGGCGACATGGTCTCGCAGGTAAATCCGCAGGACGGCGCGGTAAAGCCCGCGGGCGGCTCCGGCCAGACGGTGGAATTCCGCTGCGCGGACGGCTCGGCCAACATTCACCTGCTTATAGCCGGCCTTGCCGCCGCCGCGCGGCGCGGGCTGGAAATGCCGGACGCGCTGGAAACCGCGAAAAAACTTTATGTTGATGTGAATGTGTTCCGGGATAAAAACATACAGAAACGGCTGCCTCAACTGCCGGCGTCATGTTTTGAATCGGCCCGCAAGCTGGAAGAGGACAGGGCCGCCTACGAGGCGGACGGCGTCTTCTCGCCCGTGGTGATAGACGGCATGGTCAGCCGCCTGAGAAATTACAACGATGCGGATTTGAGCCACAGGCTGTTCGGCAAGGAAGAGGAAATCGCCAAACTGGTCAACGATTACCTGTACTGCTGACAGCAGGAGGATTCGCTGCGCAGTCCGCGGTGCCGCGCAGCCGTTTTCCAGAAAACGCGGCAAATCCCGCGCGCGGACGGGGCCGTAAACTGCGGAAAATCCCGTATAGAATTTAAACTGAAAGTTTCAGTTGGCCGCGGGATTCGGCGAAAAATCGCTTCATACTGCCTTCACAAAATTATCCTTTCGCGCAGTGAGGCGCGCGCGGATAATTTTGTTCGGCATTATTTTGCGCTTTTTCGCCTCGGTCCTCGCGCTAACTGAAACTTTCAGGTTAACCCTGCGCGCGCAAACCCCCGGACGCACGCGCAGGGACATGCGGTCCCAATTCCATCCGGCACGACAGGCTGAAAGCCTGTCGCGCCAGCCTATGTATATGAAGTTTTGGCGGGCGCGGTTTCGGGCGCGCCGTTCATTCTGGCAGTGTTACAGTGAATTCCCCGTCGTTGACCGATACGGTGCCAACTCCCGCCTTCATGGAGCGCACCACCGCGCTGCCGTGTTTTTTATCGCGGGAAAGGGTTTGGGTTTTGAGGTTGATGAACGCTATGCCCTCGCCGTTGGTCCCTATAATCAGGTAATCGCCATGGCGCACAAGCACGGTGGGCCAGCAGTATACATCCTTGGGATAGTAAAGCGGCTGGAATTCCTTTTTAACGGAGTCGTAGGCCGTTACGCCGGACTTGAACCATGCCGTGTATACGATGGTGCCGTCCTTGACCTGCGATTCCACCGTGTAATTCGGCGCGCCTTTGAACCAGCGCAGCTTGAGTTTTCCCGCAGAGCCGTTGTCGCGCTGCCACAGATACCAGCAGTAGCGCGGGTCGGACGGATTGGCCTCCGCGCCCGCCGCGTCGGCGTAGCCGTATTCGTACATCAGTTTTGTCAGAAACTCCCTTTCTGCCGCCATCTGCGGCAGTTTCCAGTTGGAGGTGAAGGTGGCGGAGGAAAGCTCCGTCTCGTTGCCGGAGCGGTGAATGTTTGCTGCCACCGCGGCGCATTTGTCCGGGTTGAAGGCGTATAGCACCGTGTCGGTGGCGTTTGTCCCGCCGGAGATGGCGGAAACGAAAACGCTTTTCCCTCCGGGCACTGAAAACACGCCCATTTCGTCGGGGCGGTTGAATTCGGCGTAAAAATCGGCGTCCGCCTGCGAGGCCGGGCCGGCGGAGCAGCCCCCGCCGCCGATCATAAAGCTCCAGCCACCGGAGCCTTCGTGGAATTCCACCGTTCTGGCGGCTTTGCCCTCGCCCGCCTTTACGGATGGGTTTCCGGAGTCCGGCATCTTTATAAGGGATATCGCGCTTTTCGCGCCGGAGGCGCGGCTGGTTTTAGCGGATTCGGCGCAACGCGCCGGGGCCGCGCATACAAGTATCGCTAATGTCAGGTGCGTGATGTTTTTCATGCCTGCCTCCAGAAAATATTCTGCCGGAAAAACGGCTACCAAAGTATAGCGCAAAGGCCTCTTGATGTCAATTGACTGCGCAGCCGGCCAACAACTATAATACTGGCGGTCCGTGCCGTTTGACGGCGCGCTGAAACCAAAGGGAGAGGGGTTTATGAAAAAAATACAGGTCTGCTGCGCGGCGGCTGCATTGCTGCTGTCGTGCGTGTTTCCCTCCTTTGCCGGAGAAGCCGGCATAAGGCTTACCAAAATGTCCAAGGCTTTCGCGAAAAGCGCGACTGCGGCGGGGCTCAACAATCCCTCGCTGGCGATATTGCCCTATTCCGCGGACAGGAAACTTTCTGCCCGCCATGTGGACGAGGCTTGCACCCAGCTGGTGATAACGCGGTTCATGAGCGACGGCTCCTTCAAGGTGCTGGACCGCAGCCAGACCGGAGGCGGTGCCTCGGAACTGGACACCCAGTCCGCTGCCAGGATGGGCAAGCAGGCCGGCGCGAAGCTTGCGCTGTTCGGGAGCGTAACCAGACTGGGCAGCCAGTATCATCTCAGCACCACCCTGGTGAACGCGGATTCCGGCGAGGTGGTGGACTCCGACGTGACTGAAATCCCTGTTCCGGTGCTGGAGGAGGACGCCTCGCGCTATATAGTAGCCGAGGCCGACGACCAGACCGTGGGCCTCTACCTCACCTTCGCGGGCGGGCCGCTGAAAGTGGCAAACACTCCGCCCTCAACCTTCAGCAGCACAACGATTTTCCCGGCCAATCCGAAATCCTCGCTTATGGCCGCCGGCGTGGGCGCGCGTTATTTCCCCTGGGCGAACTGGATGTTTGACCTGACCGCCTTCCTGCATGCGGAGTTCACGCCGGATGCGATGCTCTACAGCATGAATCCTCCCCCCCAGGGCGGGCAGCGCGTGCAAGAGGCCTCCATACGCAGCGACGGCCCCATGGCCCGGCTGACGCTTAACCGCGTGGTTCATTTGTTCGGGCCTTTCCGCGCCATCGTCGGCGCCGGCGCTCTTGTGATGAGCATGAAGCAGCAGGACAACGGCAACCATAATTCCATCTACAACGGCAACATTACGGTATATCCCGGCAACAACGACAAAAGCGACTATTTCACCCCCACCGCCCGGCTGGGGCTGGAATGGAAGGTGCAGAAGCGGCTGGGGCTTTCGGTGTTCGGCAATTACAACTTCAAGAAACTGGAGTACACCGACACGATACAAATCAACGGACCCCAGCAGCAGATGGTGGTGCGGCGAATGGAGTATCCGCAGGTTTTCGCGGACGCCGCGCTGTCGCTGTATTTTTAAAAGGAAGCATGCGAAAAACCGCCCCGCTGCCGACGGCAGCGGGGCGGTTTTTGCTGGTCGTTGAATCTGGCTGTCTTGTGCAGACAGAAACAACCGTTCCCGTTGTACAGCGGAATTCATCGGCGGCTGGCGGGGCATTCCTGCGCAGGATTCTCCTTAGAGTCTGCTGAAAACCCCCTTTCGGGGTCTTTTGGCCGCTCTTGCCTTTGCAGCTTCGCGGCTTTCTCCCCACAACTGCGGGAAATGGGATAATGCCGCGGGAAAATGCTATGATGCTTATACCGCCATGAATTTGTTTCTGTCATCACTGGTGCTGCTTGCTCTTGCGGGTGCGGTTTCGCTGTTTTCCCGCACGGTCCGCGTTGCGGCTGCGGCGACGGTCGCGGCCTGCGCGCTGGGACTGGCCGGCATTGTCCCCGCTTTGCGGGGCAATATCATATCCATATCGCTCCCTTTACACATACCCGGCGGACGGTTTTACCTGGCGGCGGATTCGCTTAGCGCATTGTTCCTGGTCCCGCTTTTCCTGCTGGGCGGCTGCGCCGCGGTCTACTCGCTCGGCTATATGCAAAAGCGGCGCGGCGCGGCGTTTCTCCTTATGAATCTGCTGACGGCGGCGATGGCGGTGGTGTTTACCGCGCGCAACGGGATGCTTTTCCTTATAGCATGGGAGTTGATGGCGGTGTTCTCGTTTCTGCTGGTGGTGTGGGATTATGAAGACAGCCAGTCCCGCCAGGCCGGCTGGATTTATCTGGTAGCCTCGCATCTGGGGACGGCCTGCATAATCGCGCTGTTTGCGCTGGCATGGGGCAAATGCGGCTCTCTGGATTTTGACGCTTTCCCCCGCGCTTTTGCGCTGCTGCCGTTTGGCGCGGTGGCCGCGCTGACGCTGCTGGGTTTTGGCGCAAAGGCGGGGTTTTTCCCGCTTCACGTGTGGCTGCCGAAGGCTCATCCCGCCGCGCCCAGCCATATATCCGCGCTGATGTCGGGAATCATGATAAAAGCCGGGATATACGGCATACTGCGCATGGCGCTGATGTTTGTGCCCGCGCCGCAATGGTTCGGCTGGGCGCTGGTTTTAATCGGCGCCGCCTCCGGCCTGATGGGGATAGCTTTCGCGCTGGCGCAGCGCGACGTGAAACAGTGCCTCGCCTATTCCAGCGTGGAGAATATCGGGGTCATAGCGCTTGGCCTGGGGCTGGGGTTTGTCGGAGTTTCCGCCGGGCGGAAGGACATCGCGTTTTTCGGATTCTCGGGCGGCATGCTGCATGTGATAAACCATGCGCTGCTCAAAGGCCTGTTGTTTATGGGGGCGGGGGCCGTCTACCACGGGACGGGAACCCGCGATATGGAAAAATTGGGCGGGCTGCGGCGCGCCATGCCGGTTACGGCGGCCTGTTTCATGGCGGGCTCCGCCGGGATAGCCGCATTCCCGCCGCTTAACGGTTTTGTCGGCGAGTTGATGATTTATATGTCCGCCTTCAAGGCGTTGTCCGTGGCGGACGCGGCTCTGGCCGGGCTTGCCGCGCTGACGGCGCTTGCGCTGACCGGCGGGCTGGCAGCGGTCTGTTTTGCCCGGATGTTGGGCGTTATTTTTCTGGGCCAGCCGCGCAGCGCGCCGGAGAAGGCTTTTCATGAAGCCCCCCGGACCATGCTTGCGCCGATGATTGTGTTGGCCGCGCTGTGCGCTGTCATAGGAATCTGCCCGGTCCTTGTGCTGCCCGCCGTTTTTCCGGCGGCGGCGATGTTCTGCGGCGCGTATTTCGGGGCGGATGCCGTGATAGCGGGCGCGGGCATAGCGGGCTGCCTGCTCGGCATTCTGGCGGCGGCGTTGTGGATTTTCAGAAATTCGCTGCTTGACGGCAGGACTGTGTCCTCCGCGCCCACATGGGGCTGCGGCTACTCCGCGCCGAATGCCAGGATGCAGTACACGGCCTCTGCCTTCGCGCAGCCGGTGCTGTCTATGTTTGCGCTGGCCCCGCATGCCGAGCCGGCAAAGGAATTATTCCCCAAAACCGCATCCTTCCACAGCCGCAACCGCGACCTGGCCAAGGCCAGAATCTACAATCCGCTTTTCGGGCTGGTGGAGGATAAATTGTCCGTCCTGCGCGTCATACAGGGCGGCAGCATTCACGCTTATATTCTGTATCTGGCCGTTGCGCTGGTGGCTTTGCTGATATGGGCTTTGATATAAACTCGCTCGCCGATTTCCTTGCCGCGCTTGTGTGCGCGCCGTTCCTGCTTGGCGTAATCAACAGGGTGAAGGCGTTTTTCGCCGGAAGGCGGGGCCAGCCCGTTTTGCAGCTTTATTACGACCTGGGGAAGCTGCTGCGCAAGGGCGCGGTTTACAGCTCCGTGTCCGGCCCTGTGTTCCGGGCGGGGCCGGTGATAGGCCTTGCCGCCGTAACCGGCGCGCTGCTTTTCGTGCCGGCGGGCGGGCACGGCGCGTTGCTGGGTTTTAGCGGGGACATGATATTGTTCGCCTATCTGCTGGGGCTTGCGCGCTTTTTCACGGTATGCGCCGCGCTGGACACCGGCTCCAGCTTTGAGGGGATGGGGGCCAGCCGGGAGGCGTTTTTCTCCGCGCTGGCGGAGCCTGCGCTTTTCATGCCGCTGGCCGTGCTGGCGGCAAAGACGGGCGAAATCTCGCTGGAGGCGGCGTTCCGCTCCTCGTCCATGGTGGCGGGGACGCCGCTGCTGCTTGTGGCGGCGGCATTGTATCTGGTTTTCCTGGCGGAAAACTGCCGCATCCCGCTGGACGACCCCAACACGCATCTTGAGCTTACGATGATTCACGAGGTCATGGCGCTGGACCACAGCGGCCCGGATTTCGCGCTCATCTCCTACGGCGCGGCGCTCAAGATGTGGCTGCTGGGCGCGATACTCGCGCGGCTGGCGTTTCCGTTCGGCGGGATGGGATGGGCGGCCAACGCCGCGCTGTTTTTATCGGCCATGCTGGCGCTGGCGGTTATAACCGGCACAGTGGAATCCTGCATGGCCCGGCTTAAGATGACGCGCGCCCCGGCGATGCTTTTGTCGGCGCTGGCGCTGGGCTTTGCGGCTTTTCTGGTGGCTTGATGGACTTTCTTATAGTCTCGCTGATGCTTTCCTCCGTCGCGCTGTGCGCGACGGGGCGCATACGCTCGCTGGTGCGCATAGCGGTGTTCCAGGGATTGATACTGGGGCTGCTGGCGGTGTCGCGCCAGTTCACGGCGCAGACGGCGGCGCTGGCGCTGGCCACGGTGGCGGTGAAGGCGGTCATATTCCCCTATATACTGATGCGCGCCGTGGAAAAGGCCGGCGCGGTGCTGGAGCCGCGGCCTTATGTGGGCTACAACCCGTCCATAGCGGTATGCATGGCGATGCTGGGAATTTCGGCGTGGATTGCGCGCAAATTCTCGCCGCAGGCGCCGCTTGCGGCGGCGGGCGCGTTTTTCACGATGTTTGCGGGGCTGTTCGTCATCATCTCGCGCCGGACGGCTTTTTCCCAGGTGATAGGCTACCTTGCGCTGGAGGGCGGGATATACAGCTTCGGCCTCTCGCTTTCAGGCGATACGCCCGCCGCGGTGGAACTGGGGCTGCTGCTGGACCTGTTTGCGGCGGTGTTTATCATGGGCATAATGGTCTACCGCATAAGCGACGAGTTTGACCACGCCGACATGGAAAAAATCTCGTTCCTGAAGGATTCCGGCGATTATGATTAGCCTTGCGTTATGCGCCCCCGCGCTGGCCGGGCTGGCAGCCCTGATTTCCGGCAAAAAAGCGGCGCGCGCGCTGCTGACCGGGGCCGCCGTTTTCAACCTCGCGCTGTGCGGGCTGCTGTGGCGTTTTCCCCCCGCCTCCGGCAGCTGGTTCATGGCGGACAGCGCTTCCCTTATATTCCTTGCGGTTACGGGGCTGTTGTTTGCGGCCTGCTCTTTCTACGCGCGCGGGTATCTGGACACGCTCTCGCCCAAGCCGCATATATTCTCCGGCGTTTTCGGCGACGAGCCGGAGCCGGTGTTCATCTCCTTCCTGCTGCTTTTCCTGGCGGCCATGAATTTTGTGTGCCTCAGCAGGCATATCGCGATGATGTGGGTCGCGCTGGAGGCGACGACGCTGGTCAGCGCGCCGCTTATCTGCTTTCACCGGACGCCGCGCTCTCTGGAGGCGGCGTGGAAATACCTTATGATATGCTCGGTCGGCATCGCGCTGGCGCTGCTGGGAAATTTCTTCATAGCCTCCGCCGCCGGCGCGGCCAATGTTCCCATGCTCTGCGACGTCCTGCGCGACAGCGCGCGGCTGCTGAACCCGCTGTGGCTGAAGCTGGCTTTCGTGCTGGCCTTTACCGGCTACGGCGCGAAGATGGGGCTGGCCCCAATGCACACCTGGCTGCCGGACGCGCACGGCGAGTCGCCCTCTCCGGTTTCCGCGCTGCTGTCGGGCGCGCTGCTCAACTGCGCCTTTTTGTCGCTGATGCGGGTGGCGGCGGTATGCAGCGGCGCCGGGCTGGGCGAATTCGTAAACGACGTGTTCCTGTTTTTCGGCATAGCATCGGTGGTTATCGCGGCGGCCTTCATGCTGCGCCAGCGCGACTACAAGCGGCTGCTGGCCTATTCCAGCGTGGAGAACATGGGCATAATCGCCGCCGGCGTGGGCGCGGGAACGGTGTACGGCGCGGTTTTGCAGGCCATCAACCATTCGCTGGTAAAGGCGATGCTGTTCATGGCCTCCGGCAATATACTGCGCGGCTTCCGCACCAAAAGCTCAGCCGAGGTCGGCAACCTGGCGGCGATGCCGTTTACCGGGTTTTTATGGGCCGCCGGATTTATGGCGATACTGGGGCTGCCGCCTTTCGGCATTTTTGTGAGCAAGCTGGTCATAATAAAGGCGATGTTTGCCTCCGGGCACGGACGGGCGGGCGCGCTGTTTATTTTCATGCTGGCGGTGGTGTTTGCCGGGGTGGCGCATTCGGTTATGGGGATGTTCGCCCCCTCCGGCGCCAAACCGCCCCAGGGGCGGGAGCGGCTTGTATTCATACTGCCCGCCGCGCTGCTGGGCCTGTGCGCGCTGGCGACGGGGCTGTATATCCCGCAATGGCTTGACGCCGCCGTTAAATCCGCCTCCGCCGCGCTGGGGGGCGCATGGTGAAGGATATTCTTGATATAGTGGCTTTCCGCAACCGCGTCATAAACGCGGTCTCAGGCGGGAAGGCGCTGCTTGCGCTGTTTGCGCTGCCTGAACATGTCCTCTGCGCCGTTCTGGGCGACAGGGAGAAGCGCTCCGCTGAAACCCTGTTTGCCGCCGTTGAAGGCGACGAATACCCTTCGCTGACCCCGCAATGCCCGCAGGCGCATATGTTTGAGCGCGAGATAGCCGAGCAATACGATATCGCGCCGCTGGGCCATCCCTGGCTGAAACCTGTCAGATTCCACAGGCCGTACCGCGCCGGCGCGAAGGTGTTTGCCGAAACCGGTCCCGCCGTCTGCGACTTTTTCCGGGTGGAGGGCGCGGAAATACACGAGGTCGCCGTCGGCCCCGTTCACGCCGGCATCATAGAGCCGGGGCATTTCAGATTCCAATGCTATGGCGAGAATGTCCTGCATCTTGATATCGCGCTCGGTTTCCAGCACCGCGGCGCGGAGCGGGCGCTGGTCTCAAACCCGAAACGGCGGATTTTTTACATGGAAACCCTGGCGGGGGACACCACCATAGGCCATACCCTCGCCTATTGCCGCAACATTGAATCGCTGGGCGGGATGCAGATTTCGGAAAGTGCGGAGGCGGCGCGCGCCGTCGCGCTGGAGCTGGAGCGTCTTGCCAATCACGCCGGCGATCTGGGCGCGCTGGCCGGGGATATAGGCTATCTTCCCACAATGTCTTTCTGCGGGCGGCTGCGCGGCGATTTTCTTAATATGACCGCGCTGCTTTGCGGCAGCCGTTTTGGGCGGGGGCTGCTGCGCGGGGGCGGGCTGCGCCGCCCTGTTACCAAAGAAATAGCGGATGAACTGCTGTCCCGGCTTATCGCGGCGGAGGCGGATTTGAAAAACGCCGTGGAACTGCTCTGGAACACACCTTCCGTCCTTGCTCGGTTTGAAAATACTGGCGTTATCTCGGCGGAGAATGCCGTGGCTCTCGGTCTTGCCGGTCCCTGCGCGCGAGCCTGCGGCTTGGGGATAGACGCCAGAAAGGATTTCCCGTCCGGAATTTATCTCAAACGCGAATTTGAGCCCGCCGTCTGCGCCACAGGCGACGTTTATGCCCGCGCCATGACGCGCTGGATTGAATGCCGGGATTCGATAGCCCTTATAAAAGAAATTCTGCCCGCCGCTGTATGCGGCCCGGAGCCGGAGGCAAAACCCGCGCTCGCGCCTGACAGCCTGTCTGTTTCCGTGGAGGAGGGCTGGCGCGGCGAGATTTGCCATATCGCCCGCACCGACGCGCGCGGACAGTTGGATTTTTACAAGGTGGTGGACCCGTCTTTCAGGAACTGGCCGGGGCTTGCGCTTGCCATGCGCGGCCAGCAGATTTCGGATTTCCCGCTGTGCAACAAGAGCTTCAATCTTTCCTATTGCGGGCATGATTTATGATTAAAGCGCTTATGGCAAGGCTCGCGCAGCGCGAGCGGACAGTTGAATATCCCGCCAAAGAACCCGTTCTGCCGCCGCGTTTCCGCGGCAGGCCGCAATTGCGCGCGGAAAAATGCTCCGGCTGCGGCAGTTGCGCCGAAGCCTGCCCGACGCAAGCCATAACCGCCGGCCCGTTGTCGCTTGATATGGGCAAGTGCATATTCTGCGGCTTGTGCGCGGAAATTTGCGGCGAAGGCGCGGTAACTTTTACCACTGATTACAAGCTGGCCGCGTCCTCAAGACAGGATTTGACGGGTCCCGAATACCGGCTTGCGCGCGCGCTGGAGAAAAAGACGCTCGCCCTTTTTGGCCGTTCGCTTAAGCTGCGGCAGGTAAGCGCGGGCGGCTGCAATGCCTGCGAGGCGGACGTCAATGTTCTCAACACCGTTGTTTTTGACCTGGGCAGGTTCGGCATTCAGTTTGTGGCCTCGCCCCGCCATGCCGACGGGCTGCTTATCACCGGCCCCGTAACAAAAAACATGGAATACGCGCTGGTTGAAACCTATAACGCCGTCCCCGCGCCGAAAATCGTCATTGCGGTCGGCGCCTGCGCCGTTTCCGGCGGATTATACGCCGGCCATGAGCAGACTGCCGGCATCCCGCCGCAAATTCCGGTAAATCTGTATGTCCCCGGTTGTCCCCCCCATCCGATGACAATTCTGGACGGCCTCCTGCGCCTGCTGGCGAAAATTTGATTCATCCCTCCGCCGGTAAAACTTGCCGGAGGTTGAGCCAATCTGCGCTAATCTGCGTAATCTGCGGGTTATCTGCGTTTAACTGCTGTGGCGTCAGCGTTGAATGAGCAAGTGAAAACAGCTTGCGCGGCGGAAACAGCAAAACCGGCGCTATCGGCGTATGACCCATGCTTTCAGTTTCCCGCCGACAGAAACCGCAGAGCATGTTCTCCGACGAAGCGGCATTTTACCGCAGATGCCCCGCAGATTACGCAGATTAACGCAGATTAACAAAACCGCGCTTTTACAATCCGCATGGCAACCTACTAATTTTTCATTCGATTGTACTGAACGGTACGCTCTTCCTGTGTTTTGACCGCTTCAAGTCTATTTTGCGCGTTAGAGACAAGTTCTGGATCGGGAGCTTTCAAAAGTTCTTCCAGCAATGGCTTTGACTCTTCAGGTTTCATAACATTTATAAGCTTCCATGCAGCTTGTTGAGCGAATTCATGACGGCCTCGCCTAGTTTCCCCATCCCGCAGATAGGCCCGGAATATGGTTTGTATTGATGCACCGGTAACTTTTTCCACAATGTTTATTGCATCCTGCCTGGTTTGCTGTTGAGCTTTGGTAATATCGCCAGTCCATCCAAAACTATCCTCAGGAAAAGAATTCAAAACTATTCTTTTGCTGTCAGGATTGCTCTTCCAGTCAGACAACGATAATCCCTCCCGGTCCATGATTGTAATTATTGCCGCAGCAATGGCAGTGCTCGAAGCAGGCAGTGCTTGGCGAAAAGCTGCTTGCAGCAGTACAATATCATCTTTTGTGCCAATCATTCCCATAATATTCGCTGCAGCCACTTTTCCCAGCCATTCCGGGAGAGATTTGCGGATATCGGAATGAGGAGAGTAATCAGATAACCATTTTGCCGCTAGGGTGTAACCGTCTCGACTGCCTAATTTCGCGAGGGCTTCCGCAGAACAAATTGCTAGCCACCAATCATCACTTATAAGCGTTTTTTTCAGAACAGGAACCGCCTCCGCTGCGCCGATATTTCCCAAAGCAGTTACTACAAGAGCCATGTCGGAAGCAGATGTTGTGCTATCAGTCAAAATCGCTAGAAGTGTCGGCACGATATTGCGATTGCGGCAATAGCCCAAAGATTGGATTAGATTTCCGCTGGCAACCGGTTTCCCAGAGATCAGCAGAGTTATCATTTGCTCTTCCCGCAATGCATCACAATGGCGGCCAAGCAGATAGGCCGCCCTTGAACGAATGGACTGGTCAGAGTCTGTCGCAGCCCTGAATAGTCCCCATTGCGAAACAGGCGTGTCGTGAAGTCCCCAAAAAGTGATTACCTGATTGCGGTCATCATTGCTTAATTTTTCGTATTCAGAATGGCTCTTCTCTATGCGGTGGTTTAAGTTTTTTTGGTGCATAGTCATTTGCCAGCAATATAGTTTTCCCCGTTGTTTGTAGTAAAACCCCAATAATTGTCGTGTAAATGTTTCGCCAAAACAGACGTTAGGCAAGAGCAATGCACATAGAATGGCATAAAGCAAGGTGCCGGCTTGACGTGGCAACATAGTCATGGTTTACTGCCTCCCATAAGCCTGTAACCCTGCGCTGTGTCCGTACCGCCGGATTTGCAGCGAAGGCGCGACATCGTGGATTATATCGACGGACGGCTTTTTCGCTTCAACATAAAATTTGCGCTCCTTGCCGATTTTGAAGCAATAATCCGGCGCGCGTTTTGAACCGGAGATTTCAAGGCTGTCCTCTATTATGACGTCGCGGTAATCCTCGCTTTTGCCGGATTCGTTGGAGACGTCCCAGTCCAGCAGCTCAAAAAACGGATTCAAAAAATCGTTGCGCAGCTTGGCCTCTTTGTAGCCGCCGCTTTTATACTGCGCCAGATTGTCGCGGAACCGCTCCGCAAGCTGGGCGAGTTTGGCCAGCCGCTCCTCGCGGGTCTTATATTTCATACTTCAATTATAGCCGATTGCCGGGCGGCTTTGCCCGGTATCTCGCAAATGCCGCCGGGTTGCGGGGTTATCTCCCCTCTTCCTGTGTTTGGATTTTGGTTTTGAACAGCACCAGGGCTATGGGGGTTAGCAGAGTCATAAATCCTATCAGTAGCCACATGATTTGCGGGTTTCTGGCGCCGGTTTCCGGACAGTAGGTTTGCAGCAGCCAGCCGGACAATGCCCCGGCCACGAATTTCGCCGCGAAATACGGCAGTATGGAAAATCCCATATACGAGGCTTCGTGGCCTTTTGGCGCGATGGATGCTGTGTAGTCGTAGAGGCGCGGGGACCATAAAGCCTCTCCCACGGAAAGCACTACGACGGACAGTATGATGGGCATGTAAAGCGGATTTACATAATTTCCCGGCACGCCAAGAACCGTGTTGACCAGAAAATGCCCCGCCGGGCCGTTGGCTACGCCGGCAAACCATTCCGCCGGCAATGCCGGACATAACATTGAAAGCGCGGTTACAATGCAGCCGGCGGTTATCATTTTATAGGAGGATATTTTCTGCGTCAGCGCGCCCGCTATGGGGACCAGTATCACTATCAGCACCGGATTGAGCATCCCGAACAGCCTGCCTATGGGCGCGCCGCTTCCAAGCTCGCGCAGCGCATATTTGGGGAAGGTGTAATCCATATGCGAAAACGGCAGGCGCACGCCTATTATCAGCGCAAGAAACAGCATGAATTTGAGGAACACCGGATGGCGGCACGCCTCGGCGAAAATGCGGCAGGAGGATTTGATTGTTTCGGCGGCATCGCCCGCCAGCGCGGACAGTGAGAACGCCCGCTCCCCGTTTTGTTTTCCGGGAACGGCGGTGTCTTCGCGCAGCAAAAACCAGGCCAGCAGGAATGCCGGAACATAAAACAGCGCGCTGGCCAGCAGTATCATCCTGTAGGCGCTTATGCCGTAGCCGGCAGCCGTAAAAACTCCGCCCGCGCCTGCGCTGCCGCGTATAAAATCCACCGACCAGCCGGCCACGGCTATGCCGGCGTTGCGTATGGCGTAATAAAGCGAAAAAGCCATGGGCCGCTGCGCCTGGCCGGAATACTGCCTTACCGCCGCCACTGTTACCGGCGTCATCAAAGCCTGGCCCAGCGCCATCGGGAAAAAACCCAGCGCCAGCGCCGCCGGCTTTAGCGGAAGCAGCGCGGCGGCGGCGCCGGTGGCCGCGCATATCGCAAAACCGGACAGGAACGCTTTTTTCAGGCCCACGGCGTCGGCAAACGGCCCCGCCAGCACGGTAAAAACGCATAACAGCGCAGACCATGCCGCCACCAGAAGCCCGGCATTTATATCGCTGTAGCCCAGGTCGTAGGAGAGCCATAATGCCATCACCGGCGTTACCAGGCCGTAGCCCGTTATCGCCAGCATGAAGGAGCCGTAGGTTACCCAAAGCTCCTTCGGCGCGCCTTTGAGGACGGCGAATTTTTCAAAAAAGGCTCTCACTTCAATTGCTCCGCCAGCGGGGTCAGGTCAACGATATATGCGTCGCCTGCCTTGCGGGGCTGCGGCACACCGGAGAAGCCGCCTTTTTCCGCCCGGTAGCTTTCAAGACTTTGCAGAACCGCATCCAGTTTTGAGATGTCGCGCGCCACCAGTATGGGCGAAAATTCCGCCCCCGCATTGCGCCGGATAAATGCCAGGTCGCGCGCCAGGTCTTGCGGCTTTGTAAAGCTCAGCACCAGCGTCCCGCCGCTGTAATACTCTACCTCCGGGCAGATTTGCGGATAGCCCGGCACATAGTCGTATTCCTGATAGGTGGCAAAGCCGTCTATGTTGAAAACTGTTTTTTCATGCGCGGCCGGCATGTCCTTTATGGCTTTTGCCAGCGTGATATCCGACGGCATCACCGGATACGCCGCCGCCGGCGGAGCAAACAGCGCCGCCGCGTTCTGCGCCAAAAGCCATACCGCCGCCACCCCGCACGACACCGCCGCCGCCCCGCCCGGATAATACCGCTTCTCCCGCGCAAGCCGCAGCAGCCCGGAAACGGCTTCAACAATCATCAGCCCGGCGCAAACCGAAATAAATGGAAGCAACTGCCGCACCTGATACGAGAAATTTGCCCCCGGCAGCAGCAGCGGCATCGGCAGCCCGCAAAGCAGCAGCAGAACGGCCAAAGAGCGGGTTTCGCGCCGCGCGAAATACAGATACGCCGCCGCAGCCGCCGCGAAAACCGCAAGCGAAACCGGCGCATAGGCGGAGAGGTAGGGATTGAACGCATCCGCAATTTTGGCCAGCAGCGCGGTGTCATGCCTGCTGCGCGAAAAAAACGTATCCGCCGCGTCCCGCCAGGCGGAATGCAGGCCCAGATACCAGGAGTTTTGCGCGAATTGCAATCCGTGCGCCAGCAGGGGAGCCAGCGCGAACAGCGCGTATTTTTTAAGGCTGAATTCGCGCCGGAGAGCATCCCAGCCAAGCAGGAAACAGAAAACAAAAAGCACCGAATCAAAAGAGCACAGCGAAAGCGCCAGTTGCGCGCCCCACGCCGCCGCGTAAAGCCGGGGAGAATCGTCTTTGTTTGCAATTATCAGGAAGACAAAAAGCCAGCGCAGCATATCGTCCAGCGGCTGATTGGCGAGGCTGTAGGAATAATCCGCAAATGCCGGAGATAAAACATAAAATGCCGCCGCCGCGAAAGCCGCGCTTTCAGGCAGGACTTTTTTCAGCGCGGCGTAAAACAGCGCCGCGCCAAGCAGCGAAATTATTATTGAAACCAGTTGCAGCCCGTGCGCGGATTGCACTCCCCCGAACGAATGGAAAAACGCATACGGGAACAGGTAGCCGGACGGATAATGCGTGTAAAGCCTGCGCGGCCCGACGGAGGGCGAGGTGTGCGGCGATACCCCGTGCGCGTGCTGCGCAAGCGGCGGAGTATCCAGCAGCGGCGCAAAAGAGCTGTATCCCTGCGGCGCGAAAAGAAACTTGTTTTCCTTCCAGCCGCCCTTGTCCCATTGCTTGAGCGAAAGCAGCGTCTGTGTGTCGCCGAATGACCATCCGCTGAAACTGTCCGGCGCAATAATGCGGGTACACAGCAGCAGCAAAACCGCCGCCAGCAGCGACAGAAACACTTTATCCCACAGGGATTTTGCGAGTGTCATGTCCGAATCAGAACGCCGCGCCGCAACGCGACTGGCGCGGCGGCGCGGCGGTTTCAAACCATTGCTTTATTTCTTCCGGTCTATGGCGAACAGCGGCTGTGCGGGCTTGACCGGCCTGCCGTCCTCAACCAGCACTTTACGGACGACGCAGTCGCATTCCGCCTTCACCTCGTTGAACACTTTCATGGATTCAACAAGGCAAAGCACCTGTCCGGCCTTGACCGCTTCGCCCTCGTGTATAAACGGCGGGCTGGACGGCGACGGGGCGCGGAAAAATATCCCCATCAGCGGGCTGGGCACCACGTCGCCTAGCGGCTCCTGCGGCGCTGCGGACGGCGCGGACTGCTGCGCGCCGCCGTGCGCGGGCGCCTGAGCGTAGACCGGCACCGGCACCGACGGCTGGCGCTTGCGTACCAGCCGGACCTGCGTGCCGCCCTGGCTGAACTCCACGGTTTCCAGCTTGTTTTTCTGCATGAAGTCGTAGAGCTTCTGCACTTCATGCAGCACGGGGGAAACCTGCGGTCTGGCAGCGGTTTTTTTCTTGACTGTCATAGTCTATTTAGCGCCTGTTGGCGGGGGAGCGCGGTCCGCGGTCCCTGTCCCCCCCTCCTCCCGTGTTGGGAATAAGGGCCTTGCGGGAGAGGCGGAATTTTCCCATGTTGTCCATCTCTATAATCTTCACCTCCACCTCCTGGCCCATCTCAAGCTCGTCTTCCACGGTGTTGACGCGGCGGTGGGCTATTTCCGAGATATGCAGCAGCCCTTCCTTGCCCGGCAGCACTTCCACGAAGGCGCCGAAGTTCTGGATGGAGACGACCTTGCCTTTGTAGACCTGGCCCACCGACACCTCGGCAGTGTAGTATTCCACGAATTTCTTGGCGGCCTCCACCTTGTCGGCTTCCACGGCGGAGATATAGACCTGCCCTTCGTCGTTGACCTCTATTTTTGCGCCGGTCTCCTCGGTGATGCGGCGGATGTTCTTGCCGCCGGGGCCGATAAGCGCGCCGATTTTGTCCTGAGGTATGGTAACCAGCACAATGCGCGGGGCGTACTGCGATGTCTCCGGGCGGGGGGTGGGAACCGCCGCATCCATGAGGCCCAGTATATGCGCCCTGCCGCGCGAGGCCTGGGAGACGGCCTCTTTAAGGATGTCAAGCGACACGCCGCCGGCTGTTTTCACGTCCATCTGGAACGCGGTGATGCCGTTTTTGGTGCCGGCCAGCTTGAAGTCCATGTCGCCGAGATGGTCTTCCATGCCCATGATGTCGGAAAGCACGGCGTAGCGGCTGCCTTCTTTTATAAGGCCCATCGCTATTCCGGCGCAGGAGGCTTTCATGGGAACGCCTGCGTCAAACAGCGCAAGCGAGCTGCCGCACACCGTGGCCATGGAGCTGGAGCCGTTGGATTCCATGATGTCCGAGACAAGCCGTATGGTGTAAGGGAATTTTTCGTCCGTGGGGAGCAACGGTTCTATGGCGCGGCGGGCAAGCTCGCCGTGGCCGATTTCGCGGCGGCCCGGGGACATGTCGCGCTTGCATTCGCCGGTGGCAAAGCCGGGGAAGTTGTAATGCAGCAGGAAACGCTCCCTGTAAGTGCCTTCAAGGCCTTCCATGAGCTGCATATCCTCCGGCGTGCCGAGCGTGCAGGCCACGAAAGCCTGCGTCTGCCCGCGCGTAAACAGCGCGGAACCGTGGGTGCGCGGCATCAGTGCGGCGCGGATGTCTATGGGGCGGATTTCGTCGGTCTTTCTGCCGTCGGCGCGGACACGTTTGTCCAGCACCAGCTTGCGGCTTTCCTCGTAGACAATCTCCTCTATGGACATGGAGACCAGCGCCGAAGCATTCTCGGTTTCCGCCAGGGTGGCGGCTATGGTCTTTTTGAGGGTCTTTATCGCCGCATCCCGTTTGGATTTTTCAAGGAATGAGCCGAGGATTTTCTCTATCTCGGCGCGGGCCTTTTCGTTGCAGAGGGTTTTTATCTCCGCCGGGACCGGCGTCGGGGTGAAGGTGAATTTCGGCAGGCCCGCCTTTTCGCGCAGCGTAAGCTGCATGCGGCAGAGCTTGTCTATCTCCGGCTTGGCGGTTTCCAGCGCCTTGAAGAGAATATCTTCCTGCACTTCCTTGCCGCCGCCTTCCACCATCAGAATGCCTTCCAATGTGCCGGCGATGATGAGGTCCAGAGTCCCTTCCTCGCGCTGGGCGTGGGTGGGGTTTATCACAAATGCATCGCCAACAAGGCCGATGCGCACGCCCGCTATCGGGCCGTTAAAGGGTATGGGCGATACCATCAGCGCGGCGGAACTGGCGGTTATGCCCAGTATGTCCGCGTCGTTTTCCGCGTCGCTGGAAAGCACCAGCGCGGTAACGTTGGTTTCGCAGGCGTAGCCTTCCGGGAACAGCGGGCGCAGGGAGCGGTCGGTCAGCCGGGAGGAGAGAACTTCCTTGGTTGTAGGCCTGCCTTCGCGCTTGAAAAAACCGCCGGGGATTCTGCCGGCGGCGTAGGTGCGTTCCTTATAGTTCACCGTAAGCGGGGTGAAATCCGAGGGGCCTTCCTTCTGCTCCCCGGTGGAAACCGCGTTGGAAATCAGCGCCGTATCCCCCATCCTTATGACCACGGAGCCGCCGGCCTGTTTGGCCATCAGCCCGGTTTCAATGGAAATAGTCCTATCTCCCACCTTTTCTTCAAGGCGGGTTATGTTGAATTCTGTCATTTGCTTATTTCCTCACTTCCAGCTGCTTGATAAGCTTCTGGTATTGGGCGAAATCCTTCCGTTTGAGATAGCTGAGAAGTCTCTTTCGCTGTCCAACGAGTTTAAGCAGGCCTCTTTCGCCCGCGTAGTCTTTGGAATGGGTTTTCAGGTGGGATGAGATGTAATTGATTCTCTCCGTCAGCAGGGCCACCTGCACCGAGGTGCCGCCCGAGTCGGTCGGGTGAGCCTGGTATTTGGCGATTACGCCGTGTCTTTCTTGTTTTGTCAGTGTCATGTTCGCTTTGTTTTCCTCTTTTTTTCAACGTTAATTCATTATACCCCGTCCGAAGGCGGCAAGTCAAATTTTACGCGCGCTAAAACGCCGCGCGGGACCGTGCCCGGGCGGCGTTTTGCGCGAAGAGAATCAGGACTGTTTTTCAAAAGCCTCCTTCAGCCTGTCCGGTGAAACTATTTTGAAGCCGTTTTCCTTCAGCCAGGGAATTAGTTTGACAATCACGGCCCGGCTCTGGGGATGGACATCGTGCATAAGCACTATGCCCTTGCCGCGCGCCCTGAGGTAGCGCGCGATATTGCCGAACAGGTCGGCGGGATCTTTGGTTTTCCAGTCGTTGGAATCTACGGTCCAGCCCACCGGAATCAGGCCCAGTTCGCTGTATATTCTGCGGGCGTCGCCGGCGCGGATATTGCCGTACGGCGGGCGGAAATACTTCGGGCGCCGGCCCGTGGCTTCCGTTACCAGCTTGATTGTTTTGGCAAGGTCGTCCCGCACCCTCTCCCAGCCGACAGAGGTGAACGGTTTTCCGCTTGGAGTGGCGTGATAGTATCCATGGACGCCCACCATGCTGCCGGACTGGCTTTCCGCGGCGGCCAGCGCCTTGCCGCTGGCGCTTTCCAGACGCGAGCCAAGCACGAAAAACAGGGCCGGCACATTGTTTTCCTTAAGGACATTGACAAAAGTCTGTGTGCGCGAAGGGTCGGGGCCGTCGTCAAAGGTGAGAATGACTTCTCCGGGATTTAGAAACCAGTCATGCTGCTGAAGGTACGGCCTTCCCGCCGCTTTGACTATGCTGTAGTACGGTTTCGGCGCGCCGGGTTCAAGACCGGCCTGCTCCACCTCGCCCTGTTCCGGCGGCATGTGCTGCCGTTCCAGTTCAAGCAGCCTTTCCGATTCTGCGGCTTCGTCCTGTCCGCTTGCGGCGGCCTCGGGTTGCGGCGTCTGGTGCGACCGCGCGGCTTCTATTATTTCTTGCAGGCTGGCGAATTTTCCGAAATCCTGGGCGGATACCGAGGAAACCGCGCCGGATAGTATAAGCGCAACGGCAATGAACAACGTCTTCCGCATACTCACCTCCGTGAGTGGCTGCAAGCAGGTTTCCCGCTGTTCAAATGCAATTCCCGGGCAAGTCCGCCTTGGGAAACCGGCAAGTCACAGATAAATTATTTCAATTGCGGAGTTGCGCCGCATGAGCCATAGGACCCAAAGCAAACCGGGACTTCGGGCCTATGGATATGCAGGGTTGTGGAGGGTTAGGGTTTTATTCTGTCCATCAGGCGCGGGAAGGGGATGGTTTCGCGGACATGCGGCAGGCCGCATATCCAGGCCACGGTGCGCTCTATCCCCAGGCCAAATCCGGCGTGCGGGACGGAGCCGTATTTCCGTAAATCCAGATACCAGTCAAATGCTTCCGGCGGAAGATTGTGTTTTTTTATTTTTTCCACCAGGGTGTCGTGATCGTCCTCGCGCTGTCCGCCGCCGATGATTTCTCCGTAGCCTTCGGGGGCCAGCATATCCATGCACATCGCGGTTTCTGGCTGCTGCGGGTCGTTTTTCATGTAGAAGGCTTTTATCTCCGCGGGATAATGGTGGACTATTACGGGCCTGTCGTAGCGGCTGGAGATTATTGTCTCCTCGTCACCGCCGAAATCGTCGCCCCATTTGGCGCCTTCGGGCTTGTCCTTTGCCAGAAGGTCTATCGCCTCGGCATAGGTTATGCGCGGGAAGGGTTTGACGGCCTTTTCAAGTTTTGAAGTGTCGCGTTCCAGCGCCTTAAGCTCGGCGGTTTTGTTTTTGAGCACGCGGGCCACAATATAGGCCACAAAATCCTCGGCCACGTCCATATCCTTATAGATATCGCAATAGGCCATTTCAGGCTCCACCATCCAGAACTCGGTCAGGTGGCGGCGGGTCTTGGATTTTTCCGCCCGGAAGGTGGGGCCGAAACAATAGACCTTGCCGAAAGCCATGGCGGCGGCTTCCATGTAAAGCTGTCCGCTCTGCGTCAGATAGGCTTTTTCGCCAAAATACTCGGTTTCAAACAATGTGGACGTCCCCTCGCACGCGGCGGGGGTGAAGACTGGCGCGTCCACCAGCAGGAATCCGTTGGAGTTGAAATAGTCGCGCACCGCGCTTACGATTTCCGCGCGCACGTTAAGTGCCGCATGCTGCCGCGAAGAGCGCAGCCATAAATGCCTGTTCTCCATCAGAAAACCGGTGCCGTGGTCTTTGGGGCTGATGGGATAATCCTTTGCCATCTGCACGACGCGGAAATCCTTCACGCCCAGCTCAAAGCCCAAGGAGGAACGCTTGTCTTCGCGCACCGCGCCGGAGACTATGACGGAGGATTCCTGCGTCGCGGCGTCGGCCAGCTTGAACATCTCCTCGGGCACGTCGCCTTTGAACATCACGCACTGAATTATGCCGCTGCCGTCCCGGACCTGAAGAAAATGCAGTTTGCCGCTGGAGCGCTTGTTGTAAAGCCAGCCCCGTATCTCCGCTTCTTTCCCGGCATGCGCGCCGATGTCCTTTATGTAAACGTGTTCCGCCATAAATTCAACTCCCCGTTCCGTTTCCCTTTGGCAGCGCGGTTTTGCGCCTGCGGTTGGGCGGCAGCAGTTCCCTGGGTGTGGCCTGGCGCATTTCGGCCAGTTCAAGGACTGCCTCCAGCTCCGGGGCGGAGCATTCCTCGCGCACAAGCCCCGCTCCCGGCGCATACCAGCGCCGGGCGGAGCCGGAATTTTCAAGTTTTGTCTCCACCCGCATGCAGCCGGAAAATGTCCCGGCGGGGATGGAAACCCTGTCGTCAAGCGCGGCTATGGCGCTTTCGTCGCCGGATTCGCTCCAGCTTTTGCCTTTTGCGGGGGGCAGCGGAAACTCCGTCCTGCCGCCCATCACAATGCCGTCGCCGGCTATCACGGCTTTGGATGTTTTTTTGACGGTGTATAAAATGTCCGCGAAATCGCCGCGGTATTCCGTGGTCATGCGGATATGCGCGGCGGTGTTCCTGCCCGCTTTTGCGATTTTTAGCACTGTAACGGAAACCACAGCCGGGCCGTCAAGCTCGCTGCTGCGGAAATTGTACACGTACCGGGCTGCCAGCTTGAACGGAAAAAAATCTTTCATGTTTATATGATACAATTTGCGGAGACTTTTCCAAACGTATTATGGGTTATGCGGTTTTTCTGCTGCTGGCGCTGGCGGGCTGTTCCCGGAACAGCCCCGATGCCGCGCGCGCGCAGAAGACGGCGCCGGAGCAGGCGGCTGATATGACCGATAAAAAGAACGCACCTTCTTTTCAGGGGGATTACGGCTTTCCCTGGCAGGCGGTTGAAGCCCAGCTGGCGGCGGGAAATTTCAAGGAACTGGAGCAGTATTACGCCGTCAAAAACGGCGTGAAAACGGCCAAACTGGAAATCGCCGCCCGTAAAAATCTCAAACGCAGCCTGCTGATGGATTCGGAAATAACCGCAGGCGACGCCGCTTCCGCCATAAGCGAGTCCGGTCTGGACGCGAAGCTGCTGGACGGCAGCGGCGCAAAACTAACCTCCGCCGTGGACAATCTGCTGTATTTTGACATTCCCCTGGAAACTGCCGCCGCAACAGGCGTCAAACTGTCGCGCGCGGGCTTTGGCGCGCGGCTGCTGGCGCTGCGCGGCCCGTCCGGTTACGGGCAGTAGCGCCGCGCGCATGACTCCCTCCTGACTTGTGCGGAGGGGTTAAATTTCAGACCCACTCCGACGAGAGCTGCTTGAATTTTGGGTGTCCCGCTGGTAAAATTGGGGATGTTTATACGAAAAAAACGCAACAAAAGCGGTTCAATCA